>CAMWIB010000005.1 GCA_947174215.1 uncultured Clostridia bacterium | reverse complement strand
ATAAAAAGTCATAAGTATTTAGTCAATCGAAAGCTTTTACAAAAACGATATTATTTGGAAATATATTGGAATATCAAACGCTAAAAAATAAATATTTTTCTGTTCCTGTCAAATAAACAATTCCTTGCTTTGCGCACTCACCTTTCACAACTCTCATTTACAACTCAAAATTTATATACTCTTAATATGTAAACTCCATAATTACGAACTCACATTTTAGCCCACAATCTACAAACCATACCCACCGCATAGCAAAAGACCGTGAGTATTGCCTCACGGTCTTTTAATCTTGCTTTTAGGTCATTTACCTATCGCTATTCACAAAGTAGCGAGATTTCACGTTACCACGTGACTATTGAACTGATGTTTGCGTTATCGTCCGCGCACACAATCTTAACGCTATGCTTGCCCTCAGAGAGCTTGCTCGACAGATACTTGATGACCGAAATGTCAGTTCCCTCTTTGATGCTTGCGCAATCAATCTTTTGACCGTCGATATAGACCTCGAAGTTGCCGTTGAACTTGGACGAAGAGAGTATACCAAGATGCTCGCCTTCAAACTCGAATTCCACAGTAGCGCCCTTCTTACCGACGAGAACGTGACCGAAATCAGAAGCTACGCCCTTGACAGCCCAGTCACCCTTGTAGCTAAACATACTGTTGTCGGGAGAAATCTTTTTACCGTTCAGAATCTCCGTGCTGTGTATCATCTCAATCTCGCAGATATTGATACCTCTACCCGACGAAGCCGTTATCGTAAGCCTGTAATAGCGGAAGGTGTATTCCTTATCAAAGTTTGCGGTGACAGCCCAGTTCGAAGCCGTCATATTTTCATATTCGCCGATTGTAAAGAACGTTTCGCAGTCCAAGCTGCCTTCAAGCTTGAAGTTCTTCGGATAGCGCGCGTCGTTTCTGTTCTGAGCATAGATGACCATTCTGTTGGCGGTTTTCTCCTCGCCCATATCGAGTGTGAGCAACAGCTTCTTTGCTTCTGAAACACCCAAGCCGTTGTCCTTCGTATGTATGGTCGTGCTTCTGTTGCCGTCGATAAGATTGCTGATAGGATAATCCGACCATCTATAACTCGTACTTGCAACATAGTTGGTAAACTCGTTGCCCTCTACGACAGTTTGAGTCGGGTTGAGATGTACGTTGTTGGTGTAGTTGTAGGTGTACGGTCTCTTATATTTGTACTCCGTCACGAACGGCGCATTGTTCTGCACGTATGAGTTACGGTACGCAGTAGCATAAGTTACCGATACCTTTTCGGGAGTCTTTATAACGAGGTTGCCGTTCTCATCCGTAATAAGGTTGCCTTCGGCGTCCTTCTCATAAACTGCGGGAACAAACTTACCCCAGCCAAGACCTGCGAAAGCATTTCTTTGCTCCTTCCAATCGCGGATAAGAACCAGCTTGAAATATACGTAAGTATCAGCGTTCAACTCATAGTCCTTATACGTTCCTTCCGTCAACGGGAAGTTCGCATTATTGCCGCCGTTATACTCCGCCGCAAATTCATAATTATTGCCGTCGTCAAAAGACAGATAAAGCGCAACGCTCTCTCTTCCGCGAATTGCTATCCTATACTTTGCGTCCTCGTTGACGTACAGCTTGCCGTTAATCACGACAACCTGACTCTTGACGTTTTCGGGAACTACGCCGTCGTTCGGACTTGTTGAGTCTACTGACAGCTTGTCAATAAACCAAACGTCCGTATTGCAGTTTTGAACGACCTTGCCCGTATTTGGGTTAATCGGGTTTGCGTGGTCAACCTTCAACTCGCTTGAAACCGAACCCGCGAAGTTTGCTTCGTACGCCGCCTTTGCAGTAGCATACTTACCTGCTTCCGCGTAGCTGTATACGTCCTTTTGAAGCACGTTCTTATTCATCTCGTGCGTCTGCTCAAATTGAAGCACGAGGTCTACGTCGCTGATGTTCTTGTACTGTCCTTTCGTATCCGTGATTGATACGTTGACTATAATCTTGCCCGAGAAAAGCTCGCTGCTCGGATTGAACGTAAACTTCTTGCCTGCCAAATCCAAATTGGTGATAGTGCCGTTGCTTTGGTTTGTTACGCTGTTTACCGTAAAGTCAAAGCGGTCGGGAATGACGATACTGCCGCCTGCGTACATACCGTTGTTGACGGTATATTTGTTGAGGTCAACGTTGAACGGCTCGCCGTACTTAATGACGTAGGGTTGCATCGTATCGAAATATCTCTTCGTTCCGTCATACGTATAGCTTCTGCCCGTCTGATATACGGAAGCGATAGGCACGAAGAGCGGATAGTTTTTGTCACCGTTTGTCGCGTTGATAACGTCCTGCGAAACACCGCCGCCCAATATATCGTTGAAGAAGTACGACATATCGTTGTGCGTGACGTTCGTCCAAGCCTTGTAATATGCAGGATAGCTCTGTCCGCCGCCCTGCTTTCTTGCCGCAATAAATGCGTCCTGACCGAAGCTGTGCAACAACGCCGCATAGAGGGAAAGTCCTTGCTTGCCGTTGCCGCCCCATGAGTTTTTGATAACCTCATTCAATGCCCACGTTGCACTCGTATATCTGTTCCAGCCGCCAAGACCGCTGACGCCGTAGTTGGCTATGTTTCTTGCGCGGGATATTCTCGTAAACAAGCTGTACGACACAAGAGTCATCGCATTGTTCGTGACCTCACCGCCACCGCCTACGCCAAAGCCTTGGAAGTTGTGGTTGTACTCGTGCATATTACCCCACGAGCCGCCGTTTACAAACGCGTTGTAGTTGAGCGAACCGGACATCCAGCCTGCGGGGCAGTTGACTGAGTTCTGTCCGGGAAACGCAACAGCCGCGCCCGCCGCAACGAAGCAGTCGTAGATAAACACTATACCGTTATTGTTATAATTGTTGTAGCAAGCCGCCGTTACGAGTGAGATTTTCTCCCAAAGCACGCCTGCCTTATAAAGGTCCTCATAAGAGAAGCTCTTTGCCTGCGACAACGGACCCGAGTGAAGTACGCCACGCTCCCAGACCTCCAAATCGAAGTAAGGTGCAGTGGACTTTGAAAGCTCTTCAAATTCCTCGGGAGTGGTGTAGCCAAAAATCATATGGCGGTACTGAACTGCACCCGAGATAGTCACGGTATACGTGTTGCTCACGTTCTGTATGTAGATAGGACCGCCAAGGAAGGAGCCTACGTAAGCCGTCCAGACGTCGCGCGCCTCATCATAGGTTGCCGTACTCTTCGACACAACCATAGTATTGAGGATAACGGGCATTCTGTTTATACCTCTTTGCGCCCAGATGTTGTTTGCCTTCTGGTTATAAAGCGCCTGACCGATATGTACGCGTATGCCGTTCGTTCTGTCCATATCCGCGCCGCTGAGTTCAACCTTAACGACCTCGCCCGCAGGAGCGTAAAGTCCCGTAACGCTGTAACTCGTATAGCCGCGATTGTAAAGCGTAAGCTTCTTGATTACGGCAGGCTCGTTATTTGCAACGTTTCCGCCATAAAGACCTACCGCCGCAGTATGCTTATACAGCTTGCTCGGCGTGTACTTGGCATAGCCGCCTGTCGGACGCTCCATATCGCTGAGTCGCGTGCCGTTGAGGTACAGATTGCCCTCTGCGTCCATGCTGTCGTAGGTGTTTTTCGGCTTGCCGTCCGTACCTATCTGCGTTGTCGTAGACGTAAGTCCCCAACTCTCATTGATTACGGCCGCCTTTTGCTCGGCATTATACGATTGGCTCTTGCCCCACGTTGGATAGGACTTAATTGCGCCTGAGTCTATAAGCCCGCCGTTCTTGACCTCGGTGGGAATATTTCTCTCCACCGTGCCGAGAATCTCGCCGCCGTACGAAACTCTCGTTTCGTTTTTGAGCGACGCTGTAAACGCTTCGGCATCGCTCGGATTGTTGCCTTTGTCGTTATTGTTCTTGTTGCACGCGCTCAATCCGAATATGAGCGTAGCAGACAAAAGCACTACGAGCAAAGCGCACACAATCGGTGCAAAGCGCTTGGATACTTTACTTCTTGTTGAAGAAGCTGTCATAGCCACAATTCCTCCTCATGACTTATTTATAGTTTTTTATAGTATATACTATATTCCTTACCGAATGCAATCGCTTACACGAAATGTGTTCACGCTTCGCGTGTTTTGTTCTTGGGTATTTCTCTAAACTGCTATGGACGTAAAAATCGAGATATTGAGATGAAGAGCGCGAAAAAGCCCTTTTCACTCACAGCCTAACGTACTCTCGTACGTGACTGTGTGGGAAAAGGGCTTTGACAATGCTATTCGCTCAATAGCTCGATTTTTAACGCTTGGAGAATTGCGGAGCCTTACGAGCCTTATGCAATCCATACTTCTTACGCTCTTTCGCTCTTGGGTCACGCGTAAGATAGCCTGCTTTTTTGAGTATCGCTCTATATGCCTCACTGTCGGCTACGCAGAGCGCTCTTGCAATACCGTGGCGAATTGCGCCTGCCTGACCTGTGAAACCGCCACCGTACACGTTGACGAAGATGTCAAACTTGTCGGTCGTACCCGTTGCAACGAGGGGCTGATTGACGATGAGCTTCATCGTATCCTGAGGGAAATACTCTTCGATAGAACGCTTGTTTATCGTGATTGCGCCCTCACCGCCGGGGATAAGACGCACTCTGGCGATAGCAGTCTTTCTTCTGCCAGTGCCGAGATACTGTACCTTTTTCGTAGCTTTCTTAGTCGCCATAGTTCACCTCTCAGTAGTTGAGTTTAAGCTCAATGGGGCATTGCGCGGTGTGGTTGTGTTCGCTACCCACGTAAACGCGCAGCTTTTTGAGCATCTTCGCGCCAAGGCTGTTCTTGGGAAGCATACCCTTGACCGCCTTGTACACTGCCTTGTCGGGTTGCTCCGCCATAAGCTTCTTGTACTGAATCTCCTTCAAGCCGCCGATGTAACCCGTGTGATAACGATAGTACTTATCCTCGAGCTTCTTGCCCGTGAGGACAACCTTTTCGCAGTTGATAATGATGACATGGTCGCCGCAGTCTACGTTGGGAGTGTACTCTGGTTTGTTCTTTCCTTTGAGGATAGTAGCAACCTGAGAAGCAAGACGTCCGAGAACCAAATCGGTTGCGTCGATAACGTACCACTTGCTTTCAACTTCGCCGGGCTTTGCCATGTAAGACTTATTATTTTTTGCCATAGAAGACAAATCCTTAGCCATAATAGCCAACCTCCGTATAATGGTATTTCGGCTGTAAGCAAGGTTTTCACAAGAGGGGCTAGTTCCGTAAAAACACAAACCTATCCGAAATTATGCCTATTTATGATAAAGGTATTAGTTGAGCAAGTCAAGCGTTTTACACACTTTTTTGATGAAATATACTTCGTTTTTTACGTTTTGAAATCAAGCAAAAGGATTATGGATATTTCGCGGCAGTATTTATAGAAATATTAAAGAGAATTAAATAAATCTACTGTAATTATTTGTAATTTGACATAGCGCTATATCGCGTGCTAAACTTATGCCGCCGTGAGTGCGATATATTTCATATATTTGCCTACGGAAAACAGAATATTTCTTTTGCAAACGGACGGCAATCATCTTGCCATAAAATGACAGATATATTGTCTTAAAGCGACTATCGTATTGCCGTATCCGTATAGGAGAAACTATGCAAAAACGAATGATAAATTCAACCCGCCCTATCCTTCTGGGCATAGTCACCGCGATGACTGCGATATGTATGAGCGTCTGCCTCTCCGCGTGCGATAAAACGCAAAAGCACAAAACCCACACCTTCGGCGAATGGGAAACCGTCAGCGAAACGTCCTGCTATTCGGAAGGCTCTAAGGAGCGCGTCTGCTCGGAGTGCGGATATAAGGAAACCGAGAAAATTCCTATGGTAGACCACTCCTTTGGAGAATGGGAAGTTACAGCGGAATCCACCTGTATTAAAAAAGGCACTACGATGAGAAAGTGTTCCGTCTGCAATCACGAGGAAACGGAAGAGCTTGAACTGTCCGACCACGCGTACGGCGAGTGGCTGACTCTGAAATATGCAACTTGTACCGAAAAGGGCGCAAGAAGAAGAGTTTGCAACGTATGCGAGGCCGATGACATCGAAATCCTTGAAATGCTTGAACATACCTACGGCGATTGGGTTATTATTGGCGAATCTACCTGCACCGTAAACGGCGTACGCGAAAGAATTTGCAGCGTTTGCAAGCACGAGGACATCGGCGCCGCTCCGCTTATCCCGCACAAGTACGGCGATTGGACTACGCTTACAAACCCCACATGCACCGTAGACGGCACTAAGTCAAGGACTTGTAGCGAATGCGGAAACGAGGATATTCAGCCCATTCCCGCGACAGGTCACTCATACGGCGATTGGGCAATCGTTACGCCCGCCGAGTGCGAGGTAGACGGAATGCGTACAAGAACGTGTGCGACGTGCGGCAATCTGGATAAAGATGACATTCCCGCAACGGGACACTCTATGAGTGAGTGGAAAATTACGGACGCGGCTTCCTGCTTTTCGAGCGGTATGGAGAGAAGATATTGCGAAAACTGCGCCCACTATGAAACCCGCATTGTAGACCAAATCGGCTCACACGATTGGAGCGATTGGAGCGTGGACGTAGATGCAACCTGCACTTCCGACGGCGAGAAATCAAGACACTGTAACCGCTGTCAATATACGGAAACCGAGCCGATTGTGCGTAGCGGACATAACTGGGGCAAATGGCAAGCCGTGACGGAAGCGAACTGCCTGCACGGCGGCTCGCAGACGAGAACCTGCAATAAGTGCCACGCCGTAGAGAACGAGGACGTAAACGCACTTGGACACGACTACGAAAGCGAAGTCTGCAAGGTTTGCGGATATATTCAAGGATTGAGCTTGGAATTGAATCCCGTGTCGGATACGTACACCGTTACGAGTTATTTCGGCAACAACACAATTCTCAATCTGCCATCAGCCTATGACGGCAAGGCCATCACCGCTATCGGCAACAGTGCGTTCTACGGCAATACCCAAATCACGACCGTCGTCATTCCGAATAGCGTGACGAGCATCATGGGCAACGCATTCTCAACCTGTGATTTACTTTCGAACGTCACCCTTTCAAGCAATCTCGTAAGCATTGGCGACAACGCGTTTTACGCCTGCCAACTGCTCACGAGCATAACCATTCCAAACGGAGTGACGACTATTGGCGAAAGCGCATTCTTCGATTGCTCCGCCCTCACAACCGTAACCATTCAAAGCAACGTAGCGAGCATTGGCGCGAACGCATTCCTCAACTGCAACAATATTACGACCGTGACCGCGCCGTCTTATGCGTTCAGTCATATCCCCGCAAACAAACTGCAAACGGTGACGGTAACGGGCAGTACCGCCATTGACAATCACGCCTTTGAAAACTGCTATACGCTTATGGATATAACCATCAGCGCAAACGTTACAAGCATTGGCGAACGCGCGCTCTTTGGTTGCACGGGACTTGCGCATATTCGCTTTGAAGGCACGAAAAAGCAATGGACGGAACTCAACAAGGGTACGGACTGGAACAGTATCAGCGGCGACTACGTTATCCACTGCACTGACGGTGACTTGGATAAATCCGTTGACGACCCAATCGTCGAGGAAGTTGATTGACAAACTTACAACAACATATGTAAGACCTACTTTATTGTGCAAAATGACATTTATGGCAATTTATATCATCAAAAACCGCAGATGAACTGCGGTTTTTGCATATAACAACATATTATTTATGGGTGCAAAGTCTTTTTATTTATATCTAAATCGGTTTTATTTATTACTCAGACACGGGTACAATCTTGACCGTCACGGGTTCACCGTTCAAGGCTATTCGGGCGTTACCCTCAACCTTCCAACCGTAGTTTACTTTTACTGTGATGGACTTTGTCAAACAATCCGCGCTCGGAGTGATTGTGAGAATATGGTCTTCGAATGAAGCTTTTGCTTTCCGACAGATAGAGTCCACACTTTTCGGATTTAATGCGTTCAACTCTTCTGCGTTTGTGGGTTCCATTTTGAAGTGTATTTCGCCCTGCTCGTCGTATAGCGTATATTCTCCATCGCCGACAAACACCTTGACTTCAAGCTCGTCAAACCGCATAGAGTTACCTGCTCTTTCGGGAAGCATAGGAATTATCGCACCCGCTTTGGCAAATACGGGATAGTCGCTTAGCTTATAAAACATTTTGCATTCCTTGCCGCTCTTGACGTATTCTCCCGTAAAGAAGTCAAACCATCTGCCTTTGGGTAACCATACCGATACCTCAGAGCCTACGTAGCCTCTGCCCACTTTACCGAAGGTCGATTTTTTTGTAATGGGTGCAACGAGCATTTGCTCACCGAAATAATACTGATTGCGATATTTCTTACTCCTTGCCATTTCGTCCTTGCAGTAGTAGTACATAGGCGCGATAAGCGGCACGCCCTCGCGCGAGGTGCGTACGTTTGCGGAGTACAGATAGGGCAACAGCCTATGGCGCAGGCGGAGGTACTTTTCCGCTATTTTCTCAACGTGTGGATACAGCCACGGCTCCTTGCTCCACGCCTTATTGTTGGAGTGCAAGCGGTTGATTGGAGAAAATACGCCAAACTGCAACCATCTTAGATACAGCTCCTCGTTGCCCTTACCAAATAGGTGTCCGCCTATATCGTGCGACCACCAGCTATATCCCGCGTTGGAAGCGAGCGCGGTAAAGTAGGGTTGAAAGCGCAGGCTTTTCCAGCACACGACAGTATCGCCCGAGAACCCGAGCGGATACCTATGCGAGCCAAGCCCCGCATAGCGTGAGAGTATCAGTCCATTTTTGCCGCCTCTGCAATTGTCCATAAAATGATAGTGATTGAGTAGCCACAGCGGGTCAAGACCTTTCATCTTAGACTTCGTACCCTGTTGCCAGTCTATCCACCAGAAGTCTACGCCATCCTCCTCGTAGGGGTGGTGAAGGATATCGAAGTACGCGTTCAAAAACTTCTCGTCGGTGAGGTCAAACTGTACCGTCTGCTTGGTGCTTGAGTCAATGCCTACGGCGCGCGCCATTTCGGGATACTGCACCTCGAAATAACGTACTCCGTCGCGCGGGTGCAAATTCATAGTGACGGCAAGCCCCTTCTCCTTCAAGCTTCTGAGGAATGCCTTATAGTCGGGGAATAGCGATTTTTCAAACGTATATCCCGTCCAGCCTGCACCTTGAAATGAGCGATACTCCGCGTCCTTGGGAACGTTTTTCACGATATGCCAATCCATATCAATGGTAGCGACGGTGAGCGGCACGTTCTTTTCTTCGAACTTATCCATAAGTGCAAGATACTCGTCCGCGCTGTACGCGTGATACCTCGACCACCAGTTTGACAGCGCATACTTCGGAAGTATCGGAGTTTCTCCCGTAAGCGCGTAAAACTCTTTGAGTCCGCCAAGATAATCGTCGCCAAACGCAAAGATATACTTATCTACGAGCTTTCCGCCCTTACAATCCCTTTGCGAAACGCTTCCGTCCTCTTCAAGCAAAAACGACTTGCTGTCGTCAAACTCGCTTACACCGTTCGAGGCAAATATACCCTTTCTGATATGGCCAAGGCAGAAGTGGTCTTTTTTCTCACGCTTACCCTTCCAGCCGCCGAGAATACCGAGCGTACCGTCAAGAGTCCTTGCAGTACCGCCAAGATTCGTGCGGTTGGACGGCGAAGCGACAAGTCCGCTATCAAGAAATTTGACCTTGACTTTCAAGTTATGCGTGTTGACATAAAAAACACATTTATCCGTCGTAATAACCGCCTTACCGTCTTGTTTTTCACAATTAAACTGCGGTTTTGCAAAATTACGGCAAAACACTGACTGCGTGCGCTTATCCGTAAACGCACCCTTTTCCACGCGTATAATTCTATCGCTAAGCACGCTTATACGCACTCCATCGTGTTCAATCACGTAGTCCTTATCAGCCATCGCCAAGGGTACTGCAAATCTCATATTACCTCCAAAAGAATGGATTCAACACACGCGGCAAGCCGCCGTATTATCGCCAAAACTTATATCTATACTCCAAATTATTGATAATATATTGATATTATAGTGTACCAAGCCGTTTCCGTCAATGCGAACTTTGTGACGGAGCTTGTCTATTTAGAAATAATTTCGTTTCTTAATATATTATTAGATTTTGCAAACGCTCATAATATTGACATAAAATTTATTTTATAGATATAATAAACACATATCACAATCTGCGCGAGGTTTGGCATAACTATTTGCCGCAACTCGTGACCCGTTCGTACGCTACACATACGGTACGCGTCAAAACACCTTTGCGCAACACTTGGGAACATATGAAAGAGAAAATCACAAAAGCTATTTCGCTATTCGTCAAGTTCGTTCAATCCGACTGGTATATCGCTTTCAACGGACTTTTAATTTTCATTGGTTGGGCGGCAAAAATATGGGTGCCTATGCTGTGCATTGCGGCAGTATTCGCCTTGCTACCACTCTTCTTTGACAGAAGGACGAAGCACCTTTTGTGTCTGCTTTCATCGTTTACGTTTGTCATAAGCTCCTCGCGCCATAAGCTCGACGATTATGCGCCACTGCTCGTACTCGTCATATTTATGCTCGTGGCAATGGTATTCAGCCTCGTACGCTATAAGAGAGATTTCAAGGTTTTGCACCCGACCCGCATAAAGGGCTTCCACGTAGCGCTCATTGCACTGATAGTTCCGTTTGCGCTCGGCGGCGTTGGTTCTCCGTACGAGCATCCGCTCGCGGTGCTTGCCGCGTTCGCTCTTATATTCGTAATGGCTATCGGATACACCTTCATGTACGTCACAAACTGCGACGACGAGGAAAAGGGAAAGCTTCCCGAATATATGCTTAAAATACTGTTCGTGTCGGGCATCGTCATTTCTCTTGAAATGGTGATATTCTTTGCAAAGCTTGACAGCTTTGATACCCTCGTCGAGCATATCAAAAATAAGTCCGTCAATATGGGCTGGGCGGGTGCAAACAACGTAGCTCCCGTGCTTGCAATGAGCATTCCCGCCTCGCTGTACTTCTGCATTAAAAAGTCTAAGCTCACGCCTATATACGTTCTCGTAGCACTTGCCGAGTTTGCACTCGTCCTCACGACGGGGTGCAGAGGCGCAATTCTCTTTACGACGGTAACGCTTCCCGCAATGCTGTTCTTCGTAATGGCTAAGACTGAAAACAAGGTAGCCTTCGGCGTTACGGTCAGCGTAGCGTTTGCCGGGGCGGTCGTGCTTGTAGGTCTGTTCGGCGAAGAGCTTAGCAAGCTCATTACCACCGTTCTTTCAAAGGGTCTTAATAACAACGGTCGATTCCCCCTCTTCAAGGAAGCATTCGAGGCGTTCAAGAAATGGCCCGTATTCGGCGCGGGCTGGGATTATAGGCTCGGCGAAATGGCAAAGGACAGCTATACGCCCTACTGGTATCACTGCACCATAGTCCAGATTATCGCAAATATGGGCTTGGTGGGTGTGATATCGTTTGCCGCCTTCTACTTTTGGAGTTACCGCAGTATGCTCGTGCTTCGCAAGAATACTGCCGTGCTTGCACTTCTCTTCGCGGTCGGTATATTCGATGCAAGCGGAATGGTGGACGTCAACTTCTTCGGTCCTACCTTCTTCGTCATACTGCTGTGCGCATCCTTCGCCGTTGACGTAAATCTCCCCGATGACAAATGCCGCGCATTCGGCGGACGAAATCCGTTCGTAGACGTAGCGCACGCTTTCAAGTGGTTGGCAACGTCTATCAAAGCAAAGCTCTCAAAGAACAACGATACAACGTCCATCTGCGTATCCGATTCTAATACCATTGAGCAAGAGGAGTCGAACGTACAAGACGAAAATGTGAACGAATAAATAAATAACATTTGCATAAATAAAGCGCATCCATCAAAAGAATGCGCTTTTTATTTTTATGCTGTTTATTCTTATTACAGTTGTTTGCTTACACCTCTTGATAAACTTGGAAAAGTCTGTCCTTCATCATATATTGATTCATTTCCTTTAAGTCCTTTCCGTCGAAGTTGCGCTTACGCATAGGCTTTGCAGGTATTCCTCCGACAAGCGTAAACTCCTCTACGCTCTTTGTGACTATTGCGCCCGTCGCTACAATCGCGCCGGTGCCGAGCTTAACCCCCGGCAGAATGGTTGCCGCCGTGTATACCTTTGCGTAGTCGCCAATCTCAACACCGTTGTACTCTCTCACCATATGGTCGCCCTCGCTGTGCGAGTGGGTGAAAATCTTGACGTACTCCGTAAGCATTGAAAAATCGCCGAGCTTAATGCCGCCCTTCGCGTCGAGATAGCACCCCGCATTCCAAGACACGTTTTCACCGATTTCAATATTGTTGGCAAAGTTGAATCTGCAACCTTCGTTTGCAACGAAGCCATCGCCACAGCTCTTGAAAAGCTTTTTGGCAAGTATCTGTCTGAACGGAATTGCAAACGCACAGTTTACGCCAAGCGGAACTCTGTCAACGCTATCCCACAGTATGTGCAGATTGCGCCTGCACTCGTCGTACTCCATATCGAGGGGCATATAGTCGTTCCACAGCTTGAACTCACGAAGCGACCGCTCGTCATAGCCGTCTATGCCGATTATTTTAAGCGCCTTAGCGGCATTCTTGCAGGTCATACCCTCGTCTACAAGCCGTCGTATTTCATTAAGTTTTTGGTCAATTATGCTCATAATCAAACCTTTATATTATTGTTTTAGATGGATAAACATTACATTCTGATGTTTTATCGAAATTTTATGTCATAGCTTGTACTATTTATTGCAATGACATAATTTACTTCAACTCGAACTTATACTCCGTAACCGTGTGCATCTGCTCGCCAGCCTTTAAGGTCATCGTCGGGAAGCTATCCACGTTACAGGCGTTGGGATAACCCTGCGTTTCCATACAGAATGCAGACTGATATGGATATTCTGTCTTGCCTACGAATCCGTCCAAGAAGTTGCCTGTGTAGAACTGCATACACGGTCTATCCGTGAACACGCTCATCTTTACGCCGCTCTTTTCAGAGTACGCAGTTGCAACCGCACCGTTATTGTCGCAATTAAGCACGTAGTTGAAATCGTATCCGCCGCGCGCTATCTTCAACATATGCTCGTCGGCGTTTATATCTCTGCCGAGCTTTTTAGGCGTTGTGAAATCGAACGCCGTACTCGCAACCTGCAACAGCTCGCCGTGAGGAATAAGCTCGTCGTCAACGGCGGTAAGCGCGTTCGCGCCAATATAAATCTCGTGGTCGAGTACGCTCTTGAAATCGCCGTCAAGGTTGAAATACGCGTGATTCGTAAGCGAGCAAAGCGTGTCCTTGTCACAAGTCGCGCTGTACTCTATCTTCAACTCGTTGTCGTTCGTAAGCGAGTAGACGACTTTCACTTGCATATTGCCGGAGTATCCCTCTTCGCCGTCCTCAGATAAGTACGTGAGAATAAGGCTCGCCCCGTCGCCTATCTTAGCATTCCACAGCTTCTTGTCAAAGCCCTCTTTGCCTCCGTGCAAATGATTGTTGCCGTCATTGGTGAAAAGGGAATATTCCTTGCCGTTCAAAGTAAATTTACCCTTGCCAATTCTATTTCCGACTCTACCGATAATTGCGCCAAAGTACGTGCCGTGGTCATTCCTGTAACCATCCAAATTCTCAAAGCCCGCCACTACGTCAATAAGCTTTCCGTCCCTATTCGGAACAAACAGCTTGTGTATCCTCGCGCCAAACGTAATTATTTGCGCAATCATTCCGTTGTCGTTTTCAAGCTCGTACAGCTCGATTCCGCTATTCGTTTTTGAAATAAATTTTGTTTTCATAGTTTCACTTTTATTTATTTGATATATTGTTATATTTGCAAAATATGATGTTTAAGTATGTATTTGTTGTATATAAAGCGCGAGTTTTGACTATATCCAACATTTAATTTCGCAAAATGAGGGGATTCACTTCCCTCTCGGGGTCCCCACGAAACGTCCCTGTTTTGTGGGGTAATTTTTTGCCCCTTATGAGTTTGCGCTTACAGCAAAACTCATTGCCATAGTAGCGCATTTATATTTAATGTTGGTTTAACATCGACACTTAGCATCCCCCATCACACAAAGTATGGCAATGATTTTGCGTACCGAGCAAAGCGAGGTGTAATGTCTGGCGCAACTATATTAAAATAGATGTGGCGTCGGAAATAGTCTTCTCCATCGCCTCCCTACCATACTTATCAACTTCTGCTTTATTCTTCTCGCCGTGAGTGAGGCAACCTGCGCCGCCGATACAACCTCCTACGCAAGCCATACCTTCAATGAAGTTGGCGTCAAGCACGTTCTTACTCTTTTTGAGAAGTGCAAGCTTGCACTCCTCTATACCGTCGCAGGCACAAGCTTTAAGTTCAAAGTCAATGTTCTGCTCTTTAAGTCCTTGGGCAACCGCATCGGAGAGTCCGCCGCTACGTGCAAAGATTCTGCCGAAATAGGAAGCGTTGTCGAGGAAGCCTTCTTCAAATGTTGACAAGTCAAAATCGCGGCTATCGAACAAGGCTTGAAGCTCCTCGAAGGTCATAGTCGCGTCAACGTATTTCTTGACTTCTTCCTTCTGCACTTCCATTTTCTTTGCGGTGCAAGGACCTATGAAGATGACCTTACAGCTTGGCTCGTGGTCTTTGAGGTACTTAGAAATCGTCGCCATAGGCGAGAGGTTATGCGATATATGCTGTACGAGATTCGGGAAGTTCTTCTCGATATAGTTGACAAACGCGGGACAGCACGAGCTTGTAAGGAAGCCTTTTTCCGCAAGTTCTCTTGACTCCGCCTGAGCGACCATATCCGCGCCGAGCGCCGCCTCTATGACGGTGTGGAAGCCAAGCTCTTTAAGTCCCGTAACGACCTGCCCGAGCTTCGCGTACGTAAACTGACTCGAAATGGACGGTGCTACAATAGCGTAAACCTTGTAGTTCTTACCCCCGTTGCTACCCTTCAAGATGTCGATGATAGGCACGATATATGACTTATCCGTGATTGCGCCAAACGGACACTGATACACGCACGCGCCGCAAGCGATACACTTGCTATCGTCTATATGCGCGGCTTTGGACTCATCCATCGTAATAGCCTTGACCTTACAGGCGCGCTCGCATGGGCGAACATAGTTGTGTATTGCGCTGTACGGACAAACCTTTGCGCACATACCGCACTCCACGCACTTGCTCTTGTCGATATGCGCGACGTGGTTGATATCAAAGGAGATAGCTCCGCGCTTACATACGTCCTCACAGCGGTGAGCAAGACAGCCGCGACACGCACTCGTCACCTCGTAGCCGCCCATAGGACAGCCGTCACACGCGATGTCTATGACCTGTATGACGTTGTGATTGTCAGGGTTCCCGCCCATCGCAATTTTTACGCGCTCGCCGAGTATTGCGCGCTCCTTATACACACAGCAACGCATCGTCGGGGTTTTGCCGGGAACAATCGTCTTTGGAATGTCAAACGCAGTCTGCGGAAGTCTATCCGCCCACGCTTCACGCGCAACCTCGCGTAATACCTTGTATTTGAGATGTTGTACCTTGGTGTCGAATTTTTTCATAATTCACCTTAAAAATAACTCACTTTAATACGCTTGTTCATCTTTCTCAGACATTCGGACAGCTCCTGCACGAGATTCATCTTGATGTTGAAGTTTATCGGCAGTTCGGGATTCTGGTGAGCGGGGTTTATCGCGCGCCCGACGTAGAAGTTGATATCCGTAGCCTCTTCAAAGAGAAGTCTGCTAATCAGCGAAGCGCCGTCGTGCTTGAAGCTCCACTGCTCGTACGACTTGTTATCGGCAAGGTAGTCCTTTGCGTATTGCAAAACCTTGTTCACGGTGATAACGCCCTCGGTCACGAGGTCAACGCCCTCTATCGTAGCGATTGGCGGAACATCGGACTGCTCGAAGCTGATACTTGCTTTAAGGGGCTTGCCGAGATACTTTGCCGCAATGGAAGCGGTCGTGCCGCCGCAAACGATATGCTTGCCCGCCTTAGAGAAGAACAGCGCCATCATATTATCCGCGTCGTTGCGATTGGACGGAGGTCCGAAAAGCAGGTTCATCGGCTCGCGGCTACGAATCTTTACAACGCACGCCGTAGCGTCGTCGCCGGGCTTGCCGCCGTACAGCTCGTAGCACTTATCCACAAGTATAGTGGACATAGTCTTTGCCGTATAGCCGCCCGCCGCAACCGTTTCCATAAACTCGATAATCTGCGGACGCTCCCAACCGAAGTTGTACACCGTACCAAGTCCGGCGTGAGGACAGCCGTCGCTCATAGCAACGAATATATCACCCTCACGAAGCTTGATGTTGGACTTGAATATACGCTTTCCGCCTATGTTCATCTCGTACTTCGGGTAATCGTAATTCTGTCCGTCACGGATAAGAATTGTCAGCGGATTATCAAACTGTATGAGTTCTGCGACGTCGTTCTCGATGAGATGGATAATTGTAAACGTAGAATACGCAACGCCTCTCACCGAGCATACGGGCAAGGTCTGAGCTATGGTCTGTACGCAGTCTTCAATAGACAGTCCCTCGGCAAGCATAGTCGAAAGTATCTTTGAAGTAAGCGTGGAGAGTATGCTCGCCTTTACGCCGCTACCCATTCCGTCCGCAAGCACTATAACGGTGGAATTTTCGCCCTGCTCCACAATCTCAACGTGGTCGCCGCAGAGCTGTTCACCGTCGTGATTTACACTTTTATAGCCGATATCGGCAAACAAATCATTCATTTTGTATAGAGTCCTTCAACTGTGTCAGTGCTATCTTCGTTTCTGCCGCCGTTTCGCCAAGAAGCGAGGCAATCTCCTGAACGATACGCATCTGCTTGTCAACAACCTTATCCGCAGTTTCTATCGTACGGCGGTTGATTTCCTCTTTATCGTTGCGTTCCTTCTCGTGGTCGGTCACGTCGCGCATAATGCAGATGATAAGCTTTGACGCGGAATCGAGAACAACCGTCTGCTCCACGTAGCGCTTATATTCCGCAAGATAGGACTTTTGATTGTGTACGCTTCTGCCCGTCTGCAACAC
Source organism: uncultured Clostridia bacterium (assembly GCA_947174215.1). Taxonomy (GTDB): domain Bacteria; phylum Bacillota; class Clostridia; order Christensenellales; family CAG-917; genus CAG-475. The sequence goes on along the minus strand of CAMWIB010000005.1, from coordinate 4,827 downwards.
CTGCATGAACACGGTGGGATTGAGAATGCGTACAACCTGCTCGCCAAGTATATCCATCTCTGAGCGAAGATTTGTTATCTTCATCGCAACGCGGTTTATCTGCTGAACTTCGAGTTTGTCGTTGAGTACGATGATTCCGTTCGGCGTATTGTTGACGATACTGTCCGAGAAGCTCTCCGCCTTGTCTTTGAGGAAAGGCAAGCACATTGACACTTCCGCCTTGCCGCGCAAAATTGCAATCGCCTTATCGCGGCAGGTATTATATCCGCACGAGCCGCAGTTTAGCTCATCCTCGCGCTTATTCTTACCCATCTGTCTGAGTACGCTTGCAATCTCCGTTTCGCTTGGAGTCGTGACGTGCTTATCTATCGCGTTGAACGTCTTCCTGAGCTGTTTCGTTTCGGGCTGAGCTACCTCGAAGTCCTTATCGCCCGCATACTCGGACACCGCGGCGTAGTCCTTGACAAAAGCTCGCTTATCCATTGCAGGTCCGCCGATGCAGCTACCAACGCACGCCGACATCTCAATAAAGCAGTTATGTACGTTTCCGCTTTCTATATCTTTGAGCGCGGCAATACAGTTGTCAACGCCGTCTATCGCAAGATAGGAATATTCCTTCGCTTCCTGAACCATAGACTTAATTACGCCGCCCGTCGTCGGGAAGAATCTTGCACGGCTTTCTTGCAGGTTGTCGCGCGTATGCTCTATCTCGATATGCTCGTCTTTGAGCCACTGCGTAAGCTCCTCGAACGTGAGTACCGCGTCTACTATATCGCCGTATTTCTGCGCTTCGTCCTTCTTGGATACGCAAGGTCCGATGAACACCGTCTTGCAATTCGGGTACTTCTTTTTAAGCTCCGTGCAGTGCGCCTGCATAGGAGAAAGCACGTCCGCAAGATAAGGAAGTGCCATTGGGAAATACTTCTGTATGAGCAGGTTTACCGAATGACAGCAGGACGAGATAACTATATCGCGCTTCTCTTCGGTGAGAAGTCTATCGTACTCGCGCTTGACGATAGTCGCGCCGATAGCGGTTTCCTCTACGTCCTTGAAGCCGAGCTTCTTTATTGCGGTACGCATAGCCTCGATTCCCGCACCGTCGAAGTTTGCAATAAAGGACGGCGCAAGACTGACGTACACGGGGTCGCCCGACTGTATGAATACCTTTGCCTTTTCTCTTTCGCTGTTTATCTCCTTGGCGTTCTGAGGGCATACCACGAGGCAATGTCCGCAGAGAATGCACTCGTCGCTTATGATATGCGCCTGATTCGCGGAGAATCTTATCGACTTGACGGGGCAATGGCGTATGCACTTATAGCAGTTTTTGCAGTTTGATTTTTTCAAAGTAATACATTCAGCCATTTTACATCTCCGAATTCTTTATTGCGGGCATAACCGTATTTTCCCAGAACTCGCGGAAATTGCTTGGAGTTATGCCGGTATAAACCTCTTCGCCGACCTTCACCGATACGCCCGACCTATTGCACTTGCCAAGGCAGAAACAGCCCGACAGCACAACCTCGTCGTCGAGATGACGGTTTGCAATCTCATTTTGTATCAATTTTACGATTTCGTGCGAACCCATAAGATGGCAGGAACTTCCCACGCACACGTCAATAAAAATCATTTTCTCTCTCCTTATTTTATTTCGCAAAATGAGGGGATTCACTTCCCTCATTTTGCACCTTATGCGATTGCGCTCACAGCACATCTCGGACACAAAACATTTTATTCATCAAATCAACGTATATGAGGGTGTCCGAGTGTGCGTACACGCAGTGTCATATTCGTTGATTTGAAGATATATTTCTATATTGCCAAGAAAGTGTCCGCTCAGTTGCTTTCTATCACACGGAGTGTGTGACAGTCGGCGCAAAATAAATATATAGGCGTGCAATTTGCACGCCTATTACTGTTTATTTGTTATCTGCCGTAGTAGGCGTTGAGGTACATCTGCTTGATTTCGCTCATCAGCGGGTATCTCGGATTCGCGCCAGTGCATTGGTCATCGAATGCTTGCTCAACCATTGCGTCGAGGCTTGCGAGGAACGCTTCCTCTTCGACGCCGTATTCCTTAATGGTAGCCTTGATACCGACCTTGGCTTTGAGTGCGTCGATTGCCTTTATGAGGTTTTCGAGCTTCTCTGCGTCGTTCTTACCCTTTATGTCAAGATAATCTGCAACCTCTGCGTATCTTGCAAGCGTATGCGGATGGTCGTATTGCGGGAAGGTACCCATCTTCGTCGGAACCTCTGCGGCGTTGAAGCGAAGCACTTCGTCAATCATAAGCGCGTTGGCTACGCCGTGCGGCAAGTGATGGAATGCGCCGAGCTTGTGAGCCATCGAGTGACATACGCCGAGGAACGCGTTTGCAAACGCCATACCTGCCATAGTTGCGGCGTGACCCATCTTCTCTCTTGCGATGGGGTCGTTAGGACCGTTGTTGTACGCCTTCGGCAGATACTCGAACACCATTTTGAGTGAGCGGAGTGCGATACCGTCCGTGAAGTCGGTTGCCATCATTGAAGCGTACGCTTCGAGTGCGTGCGTTACAGCGTCAATACCGGACGCCGCCGTCAAGCCCTTCGGCGCGTTCATCATCATATCCGCGTCAACGATTGCCATTGTCGGCATAAGCTCGTAGTCCGCAAGAGGATACTTGACGCCCGTACGCTCGTCGGTGATAACCGCAAACGGAGTCACTTCACTACCTGTACCAGCCGAGGTCGGCACTGCGATGAACATTGCCTTGTCGCCCATATGGGGGAAGGTGTAAACTCTCTTTCTGATATCCATAAAGCGCATCGCCATGTCGAGGAAGTCAACTTCGGGGTGTTCGTAGAGCATCCACATAATCTTACCTGCGTCCATAGCGGAGCCGCCGCCGATTGCGATAATGACGTCGGGCTGGAACGCCTTCATTGCCGCCGCACCCTCTTTCGCGCAAGCAAGCGACGGGTCGGGAGCTACGTCGAAGAACGTGGTGTGCGTAATGCCAAGCTCGTCAAGCTTATCGGTAACGGGCTTCGTGTAACCGTTGTTGTACAGGAAGCTGTCCGTAACAACAAACGCTTTTTTCTTATTGTAAACATTGCCAAGCTCGTTGAGTGCAACGGGCAAGCAACCCTTCTTGAAGTACACCTTTTGAGGCGCTCTGAACCACAGCATATTTTCTCTCCTCTCCGCAACGGTCTTAATATTCAACAAATGCTTCACGCCGACGTTCTCGCTGACGCTGTTTCCGCCCCAGCTTCCGCAACCGAGCGTAAGCGAAGGAGCAAGATTGAAGTTGTACAGGTCGCCGATACCGCCCTGCGATGACGGCGTGTTGACAAGCAGACGGCAGGTCTTCATTGCCGCTTGCCACTTGTTCATCTTTTCCGTTTGAGTGAGTTGGTCTATATAGAGGCTCGCCGTGTGACCGTAGCCGCCGTCTGCGATGAGCTTCTCTGCCTTTGATACTGCATCATCAAAGTCAACCGCCTTGTACATTGCAAGTACGGGAGAGAGCTTCTCGTGCGCGAACTCTTCTTTGAGGTCAACGCTTTCAACCTCGCCGATAAGCACCTTCGTACCCTCGGGAGCTTTTACGCCAGCCATCTCCGCGATGGTGGTAGCCTTTTGTCCGACTATCTTAGCATTGAGTGCGCCGTTGATAAGAATGGTCTTACGAACCTTCTTGGTTTCCTCTGCATTGAGGAAGTACGCGCCCCTTGCCTGAATTTCCTTCTTAAACTTGTCGTATACTTTTTCAAGTACGATAACGGACTGCTCGCTTGCGCAAATCATACCGTTGTCGAAAGTCTTGGAGTGAAGTATAGAGGACGCCGCAAGCACGATGTTTGCCGTATCATCAACGATAGCAGGAGTGTTACCTGCGCCAACGCCGAGTGCAGGCTTGCCGCTCGAATATGCGGACTTGACCATACCGGGACCGCCGGTAGCCAAAATCAAATCAGCCTCTCTCATAAGCTGTGCGGAAAGCGGAACGGTAGGCTCGTCTACCCAAGCGACGATATTCTCGGGTGCGCCTGCCTTGACAGCCGCCTCGTAGACTATCTTTGCCGCTTCAATCGTGCATTTTTTTGCACGGGGGTGCGGTGAGAAAATGATACCGTTACGCGTTTTGAGTGCAATGAGTGCCTTAAAGATTGCGGTAGAAGTCGGGTTGGTGGTAGGAACAACCGCCGCGATAATACCCACAGGCTCAGCAATTTTCTTCGTGCCGTATGCCTTGTTCTCCTCAATCACGCCGCAGGTCTTAGTATCACGGAACGCGTTGTAGATGTACTCTGCCGCGTAGTGGTTCTTGATAACCTTATCCTCGACGATACCCATACCCGTTTCTTCAACGGCGAGTCTTGCAAGAGGTATTCTCGCATTGTTTGCCGCCATTGACGCTTCATAGAAAATCTTGTCTACCTGCTCCTGAGTGAAGGTGGCAAATTGGCGTTGAGCCTCTTTGACCTTACCAATCAAAGCGTGCAAGGTTTCTTCGCTGTTTACAACTGTCAAATTGTTTTCCATAGCCCTTATATCCTTTCTTTTATTTATCGAATCTTATTCGATAATTTTATATCGATATCATTTTACTCGTATAGCGGAAATTTGTCAACAAAATATTGTAATATTTTATATTATTATCGGGGTATTGCGGTAACGTAGCGCCTCTATCTTGCCGTTGACATTTATTTGTTCTCGTGCTATGTTTATGTAAAATCTCAGCCGAGCAGCAAATATGTTTGAAATCGTAGACCAAATAAACAGACTCATACGCCAAATATCCAAGGGCAGAATCTCTGCTCTGGATAAGCTATACGGTCTGCC
>CAMWIB010000004.1 GCA_947174215.1 uncultured Clostridia bacterium | reverse complement strand
GTACTCGACAACGCGAGAAATACGCCTTCGTTTGTATGGAGCAAGCTCGCCCGCCGCACAATCACTCTTATGAAGTCGCTCAAAGTCGTAGACTCGAAGCGTTTGGGAGTCATTGGTATCGGCGAGGGCGCGCATATCGCGTGGCAGGTCGCCGCAATGGATAACCGCGTACGCGCATTCGTATCGATAGGCGGGAACGGATATCTCTGGGCAATAGACAAACCGCGCTTTGCGCTCGGCAGCGTTCCGACGACGGACGAGGATAGAACCTTCTCGGCGGGTATCGGCGCGGAAACGTACGCAAAATTCGTACAATGCCCCACTCTATTGATAACTGCAAGAACGGCGCAGACGTGCGACGTCGATAGAGCAGGCGAAATTCTTTCATTCGTAAAATCCGAAAGCAAACAGCTTCTCATTACTTCCACGCACGGCACCCAGATAACAAGGTCGGTGCTTCGCGCACTCCTCGGTTGGCTACGCCGTAGCTTTTCACCAGACCCCAATGCGGAGCCTACAACCTCTCCGACGATGTCATTTGAGATTATCGACGACCAGCTGTATCTTCGTATGCACACAGGGCAGATGGCGGCTTCGCGTGAAATTTACGTCTGCTATGGCGAAACCCTTTCAAGCGCACGCCACTGGATAAAGCTCAACAACCTGCAAAAGCTCAATACGCATTATTACAGCGTAGCCGTACCCGTTTACGACATTCACGAGCTTATCGTTGCCTACTCTACGATTACATATCCCGACGGCAACATCGTTTCAACTCCCGTAATCGGTCTTGTCCCCGCGAAACAGGGTATGCCTATAAACAATGCGGTGAGAGTTGCTTCGCGCATAGTGTACGACGGAAGTATGGGGACCGGAGGCTTTATATGTATGACGAACGACGCCGTAGTCGAGGACAATATCGTCGTTCAGCAGGACGGACCGTTTGACATCAAGGGTATTACGGCAAAACGCGGAGGCCTGTATCTGTATCGCAGTGCGGCGGAGCTTACGTCTATGAGCAAATTCGCCACTCTGCACTTTGACGCATACTCACCTAAAAAACGCGAGATTACCATATCTATGTACAGTTATCCCGATTTCAAGCGCTACACCGCTTATACGGAATTGGAAGGCGGCGAGTTCTGGCAAAAAGTTCTCCTTCAAAACGCCGACTTTAAGAGCGATGAAGGCAGAACCCTCTCCCGCTTTGACGCGATGAAGGTTATTGCTATCGAGGACGCGCAGGGTGTTATCTTCAACAACTTTATGTGGATTTAGATATAATTTCGATTTTCGCAATATACTTTGAATATGCAAGACTTTGAACCTGTGGAGCTTCCATCAAAAACGGCAGGAAGCCGCCGTGCTGTAATCGCGGCGGTTAGCGTATTGATGGTCGTTATACTCGCAGTGGCGTCCGCGCTACTTGTGAGGCACTTCGTCACAACAACCTATATAGTAGACGGTATTTCAATGTACCCTACTCTTGACGGCGGCGACGGACCTAATACGGAATTTCCAACCTCGCAGGCAGACGTCGAGCGTATGCTAAGCAACGGAGAATTGCTGTATCTCAATAAGCTTGCAAAAATCAAGCGCGGCGACATAATCGTGTTCGTTGCCCCGGACGATTGGAAACTACCCGGCGAATACGGCAATACGGCTTCTCTTGTAAAGCGCGTGATAGCAGTCGGCGGCGACCACTTGCAGTTCAAGAACGGAAACGAGGTCTATCTCAACGGTCAACTTCTTGACGAGCCTTATATAAACGGCGACGACAATGCCGTATACCCAGATTTTGACGAGGTGATACCCGACGGACATATATTCTGTATGGGTGACAACAGAGCGCACTCGACGGACTGCCGCGAACACGGCGCGATTCCACTTGACTGCGTAATCGGAAAGTGCTTCCTCATCAAAGGCATAAACGGAAAACTTCGCTGGTGCAAGTAGAATATCTATGCGCGAAAAATTCATTTTCTAAACAAATGTACGCTGAATAATATATTTCAACAATTTGCACCAATACAAGTTTTATAATATCAAAATAAACATATAAAAAGCCGAATTTGCGTTTATAAGCAATTTCGGCTTTCTTGTTACTTCCGTGTTTGATTGCACGCTTATTTGATTGATTTACTATATTATAACCAATTTTTTACTTCGTTTTGGTTGTTTTGTTTTTCAAATTTACAGGTTTTGTTTTCTTCTTTTCAAGTAATATCGCGGAAAGAATAAACGCACCTATGACAAGCACGGTGAACAAAATGACAACACCGTACATTGCGCCAACGCTGACCTTATCTCCGAAGAAATAGAGGTTGCAGTCTATGGAGTCCCGTATTCCCTTTACCACCTCGTTTGGAACGCCGTTGCTCAAAAGCTCATCGAACGCACCTCTCAACGCGTGATTTCTAAAAAGCGCAGTGCCGTACGTTCCGGGGAGAAGAGATGTTACCTTTTGAAGTCCACTGCCGAGGTTTGAGAGCGGCATATACGCGCCGCATATGAAGCCGTAGCCTGCGCTCACTATCGTTCCGACAGCCTGCATCTGCCCTTGCGTATTTGCAAAGCTGTTTATCAGCGATGACAGTGCCGTGCCGAACAGTGTCATAATAATCGTATCAAGCAACAGCAAAAATACGTCGCCTGCTGACAGATACCAGCCAACGCAACCGAGGTATATCATACTTGCAAGCATTGCAAACAGACATATTATAAGCGCGACTGACATCGTTGAGAGGAAGTACGCCATTGCCTGCATTGGCTTTTTAAGCGGTGTAACGGAAAAGTCGTTTGCCGCGCCCGTGAGTTTGTCCTGCACCATAATCATATTTGCGCAGAACGTAACCGTCACCGTACTGACCGCAAGCAATGATGAGAACAACTGCCCGCCCACGATTCCGTTTATAAGCTTTTCGGGCATCACGAATCCCTCGGGAATTGCCGACATCATACTGTCGCGGTATACGTTCGCCAAGAACGCAATATATAGCACCAAAAGTATGATAGGCGTTATAAGCGAGGTGAGGAAAAGCCCCTTATCCTTGAAGAACAGCTTCATATTACGCTCGCATAATGCGAAAAAGCATTTCATTTGCCCACCTCCTCTTCACCGAGCTTTTTACCCGTCACGGCAAGGAAAACGTCGTCCATCTTGCCTTTTACAATCTCGTAATCGTGGAACAGCTCTCTGTGCGCGATAACGAGGTCGGTTGCCGCCTGCGTATTCTTAACTTCAACTCTGTATGCTTCGCGGAGCTTTTCGTACGGCATGCCCAGTGCCTGCAAGTCGCTCTCCTCTACACCGTACAACGTGATAAAATCGCCAACGTATGCGTTTTTCAACTGCAACGGCGTGCCGTCGGCAACTATCTTTCCGCTGTCGATTATGACGACGTAATCTGCGTCAGCCGCCTCTTCCATATAATGTGTGGTGAGGAAAACCGTCATATTCTCCTCTCTTCTCAGCTTGCCGAGTATCTCCCACAAGGTCTTTCTCGTCTGCGGGTCAAGTCCCGTGGTAGGCTCGTCGAGTATGAGAATTTTGGGCGATGCGAGCAATGCGCGCGCAATATCCACTCGCCTACGCTGTCCGCCCGACAGCTTGCCAACCGCGCGCTTCATAATCGAACCCAAATCGAATAGCTCGCTAAGCTCGTCTAAGCGCTTTTGAAAATCCTTGCCGCATATGCCGTAGCACGCCGCGCGGCTTTTAAGATTATCCTTTACGCTGAGCGCCTTATCGAGTACGGAGTTTTGAAAAACTACGCCAATCTCTCGCTTTGTATCGCCATTGCCGCTTTCTACGTCAACGTCGTTTACAAACACCTTTCCGCTATCCGCCGCAAGCTGTCCGCAAATGATAGAAATGGTCGTACTCTTTCCCGCGCCGTTGATTCCGAGGAACGCAAACAACTCGCCCTCTTTCACTCTGAAAGAAACGTCCTGCACCGCCTTGACCTCGCCGAAGCTTTTGCACAAGTTTTCAATTTTTATTACGTCCTTCATCTCTCTCCCTATAAAACACCAATAAAGTCGGGCTATATTCGCCCTATTTGCAACGCGTGTTTTAATTTGTAAAAACATTATATAACAACAATAATAAAACTGTCAATACGCCTACACGCTTCGTGTAGATTGTTCTTTATACTCCGCTAAATAATCATCTTGTTCAAACCCCACAAACAGGGACGTTTGCGGGGACCCCAAAGTAAAACGGCTCCGCAATTGCAAAGCCGTTTCATTATATCATTTGATATCAAATTATTTCGTTATCTTCTCGATACCGCCGAGATACTTGCGAAGAACTTCGGGTACAGTCACGCTACCGTCCGCATTCTGATACTGCTCTACGATGGCGGGGATAAGACGGGACGTTGCAAGACCGCTACCGTTCAAGGTATGCACGAATCTGGGCTTACCCGTCTGACTGTCGCGGAAGCGCGTATTGTTGCGGCGTGCCTGATAGTCGTTTGCATTGCTGACGGACGAGCATTCCTTATAGATACCCATAGACGGAATCCAAAGCTCAACGTCGTACGTTCTTGCCATTGAAGCGGAACAGTCGCCTGCCGCAAGCTTACTCACGCGGAAGTGCAAGCCCAAGCCCTCAACGAGTCTTGCCGCCTTGTCAACGAGTTCCTCAAACGCTTCCATACTGTGGTCGGGATGAGCGTACTGAACCATTTCCACCTTGTTGAACTGGTGACCGCGAATCATACCGCGCTCCTCTGTACGCGCAGAACCCGCTTCCTTTCTGAAACAGGGAGAGTATGCAAAGAACTTCATCGGAAGTTTGCTTTCATCGATAATCTCGCCCGCGTACATATTGACAAGCGCGGTTTCTGCGGTAGGCAACATAAAGCGGTTGCGCTTCTTGTCCTCGTCGCAGTCGAGCCAATACACCTCGTCGCTGAACTTGGGGAATTGTCCTGCACCGTAGCCGCAGTTGTAGCCAAGCTGATAAGGGGGAAGAATAAACTCGTATCCGTCCTTCAAATGCTCTTCAACGAAGTAGTTGAGCAACGCCCATTCAAGTCTTGCGCCCATACCTCTGTATATCCAGAAGCCGTTGCCGCTGAGCTTCACGCCTCTTTCGTAATCGATAAGTCCGAGGTCGGTACACAAATCGACGTGATTCTTGGGAGTGAAATCAAACTCGGGCTTTTTGCCGCTTACTCTCACGACCTGATTGTTTTCCTTTTCACCGGAAAGCAAATCATCGTCGGGGATATTAGGCATAACGGCAAGTGCGTCGTTAATGCTTGTGACAAGCGCTGTTATCTTCGCGTCGCCCTCGGCAATCTCGTCGCCGAGCTTTCTCATCTCCTCGAAGATAGGCTCAACAGGCTGACCTGCCTTTTTGAGTACGGGTATTTGCGCGGAAACCTTATTCTTTTGCGCTTTAAGGCGCTCAATCTCCGTGATGGTAGCCTTACGCTCGTCATCCCACTCGATAATCTGCGTAAAGTCTGCCTTGTAGCCCTTCTTCGCAAGCGCGTCTGCGACCTCTTGCGGATTGCTTCTGATTCTCAACAAATCCAACATTGTTTTATCTCCAAATTTATAATATTTTCATTATCACCACTTTAAGTGGACACTTCGTGTGTTTAATCTATGCATTTTGCTATTATGCTATTGATTAGCGTGGACTAATATGTTCGCGCAAATCAAACTATTATATTAACCAAACGCTTAGGCACGATAATTATTTTTTTCACGGGCTTGCCGTCAAGTTGCGCCGCAACCTCGGCAACTGCCGCTTTCTCGACATCTTCTTTTGGTGCGCCGTTGGCAACCATAATTCTGCCGCGGAGCTTGGAGTTTATTTGAACGGCAAGTTCTATCTCGTCAAGTATCGTCGCCTTTTCGTCATAAGTCGGGTACGGTTGATTGAACACGGAATACTTCTCGCCAAGCACTTCCCACAGCTCCTCGCAGAAGTGAGGTGCGAACGGTGCGAACAAAAGCACCAAGTCCTTTGCGCACTCCTTATATATCGCGTGCTTTTTCTCTACGCCCGCTTCGTAGGCATATATTGCGTTGACGTATTCCATAAGTCTTGCAATCGCCGTATTGAAGGAGAACGTAGCGAGGTCGTTCGTCACGCTCTTTATCGTATTGTGGCGTACGCGGTTGAGTTCCTTTTCCGACTTGCCGATGGGCGCGTCCTCAAAGCTCATAGCAAAGCACTTTTTAACGATACGTTCAACTCTCTCGAAGAAGCGGTTGACGGATTCCAGACCGCTCTCGTTCCACGGACCGCCCTCGACGTAGTTGAAGCCAAACATCAGATATACTCTGAATACGTCCGCGCCGAATTTTACTATGCTGTCGTCGGGAGATACGACGTTGCCGCGCGACTTACTCATCTTGTTGCCGTCGGGACCGAGTATCGTTCCCTGATGTACCAGCGACAGGAACGGCTCGTCAAAGTGGAGATAGCCCATATCACGCAACGCCTTCGTGAAGAAACGCGCGTACAGCAGGTGCATACAGGCGTGTTCCGCGCCGCCGATATACTTATCAACAGGAAGAACCTTGTCTATCCACTCCGTATCAAACGGCTTATCCGCATTCTTGCTATCGGGATAACGCAGGTAGTACCAGCTCGAACACACGAACGTATCGAGGGTATCCGCGTCGCGCTTTGCAGGTCTGCCGCACACGGGGCAGACGGTATTCATAAACTCGTCGCATTTTTTGAGCGGAGATTCTCCGTCGGGCGTAAAGTTTACGTTATGCGGCAGGCGCACGGGCAAGTCCTCTTCGGGAACAGGTACCGCACCGCAATGCTCGCAGTGTATGATTGGAATAGGCGCGCCCCAATAGCGTTGACGGCTTACAAGCCAATCGCGCAAACGGTAGTTTGTTTTGAGGCAACCCTTGCCTTCCTTCTCCAATTTTTTGAGTATCGCAAGCTTCGCGTCCTCGGACGTCATTCCGTCAAACTCGCCGCTGTTCACGAGAACTCCGTACTCTGTATACGGCAACGTATCGTCACTGCCGTCCTTACTCTTTATAACTCTCTCAACGGGCAAGCCGAGCTTTTGCGCGAACACGAAATCACGCTCGTCGTGCGCCGCAACGCCCATTACCGCACCCGTGCCATAGCTTGCGATAACGTAGTCCGCAACAAGTACGGGAACCTCTCTTCCGTTCACGGGGTTTATGGCGTACGCGCCCGTAGGCACTCCCGTCTTTTCACGGGTAGAGGACATACGCTCTATCTCGGTTGCCGCCGCGCTTCTCTCCTTATAATCCTCGACCGCGGCTTTTTGCTCCGCCGTAGTGAGAATATCAACGAGCGGACTTTCGGGCGCAAGCACGACGTACGTCACACCAAATACTGTATCCGCTCTCGTCGTAAACACTCTGAGCTTGACGTCCGTACCCTTGACGGCAAACTCTATCTCGCCGCCGTAGCTTCTTCCTATCCAGTTTTTCTGCATAGCCTTGGTCTTTTCGGGCCAATCCAGCTTATCGATTCCGTCAAGCAGCTCGTCGGCGTACTGCGTAATCTTGAAGAACCACTGATTGAGGTTTTTGTGCGTAACCTGACTTCCGCATCTCTCGCATACGCCACCCTGCGCCTGCTCGTTTGCAAGCACCGTATTGCATGACGGACACCAGTTGACGGGCGCGTCCTTCTGATAGGCAAGCCCATGCTTGAAGAGTTGCAAAAACATCCACTGCGTCCACTTGTAGTACTCGGGCGTACAGGTTTTAAGCTCGTAATCCCAATCGTAGGTTGCGCCTATGCGGCGAAGCTGACCTTCCATCGTTTCGATATTTTTGAGCGTACTCTCCTCGGGATGTATGCCCGTCTTTATGGCGTAGTTCTCCGCAGGCAGACCGAACGCGTCAAAGCCCATCGGGTGGAACACCTCAAAGCCCTGCATACGCTTGAAACGCGCGAATGTGTCCGCAGGTCCGTAATTGTACCAATGCCCCGCGTGTAGCTTCGCCCCCGAAGGATAGGAAAACATTTCAAGGCAGTAAAACTTTTTGTCAACCTTTTCCTTGTCAAATTTGTACAGTCCGGTTTCCGCCCAAATGCGTTGCCACTTGCTTTCAATCTGCTTGTAGTCCATTTATACCTCGCAAGTTTATCGATTATATAATTTATATATTAGTAAGTTTAATACTCAAACCCTCATAAGTCAAGCACGCAATGCGTGTTTACTTTTTCCGACGTACCTTTTCAAGCACACTCTTGTGTTTGATTTTGATGTCGTCCCTTTTCAAGCTATCATCTCTTCCTCGTGTGCCTGCTTATTCTAACAAAACCTTGCAAATATCACTTTGCCGTGGTATCATTTTTTTTGTCAACATTAGTTAAATTACGCATGAAACCGTTGCCCGTTGATATCATATTTATTGTTTTAGAGGAGTACGCCTTATGAAACACAAAAAATTGCTCATTACAGTTCTTCTTGTTGCGATACTCGCTATCTCGATGATTGCACTTGTCGCTTGCGATAAAAATACCACAACCGACGGAGATGGCAACGATACCACCATTGACGGCAATAATTCAGTCGACAAGAACAAGCTATCAATGTTTACTTATACGACCACTCCTGACGGCAAGATTTGTATAACAGGGCTTAAATCGGAATATAGAAACATAACGGCAAATGTCGTTATTCCCGAAGGTATTGCCACTATCAGCGATAATGCTTTTTCTCATGACTCTAAACTGGAAACCGTCATCATTCCAGACAGTGTAACACACATTGGTGTATCTGCTTTTGCTTACTGTCCCAGTCTAACACACGCAACTATTGGCAACGGCGTAACGAGCATTGGATATTCTACATTTAGCTGGTGCACTGGGCTAATAGATATGGTCATTCCAGACAGTGTAACGAGCATTGGAGAGGACGCATTTAATCATTGCATAGAGCTAATAAATATAATCCTTCCCGATAGCGTAACCCATATCGGAAACTGCGCATTTTATTATTGCACAGGACTCAAGAACGTAACAATAGGCAAAGGCGTCACAAGTATTGGAAACGATGCGTTTACGGCATGCAATAAGCTCGATGCCGTAAACATCAAAGATTTGAAAAATTGGTGTGAAATATTTTTTGAAAACACTTACGCGAATCCATTATATGAAGCGCACAATTTATACCTAAACGGAGAGTTGGTTACAGACCTGATTATCCCCGACGGTATAACCTTTATAAAACCATATACATTTGAGAATTGCACCAGTATAACAAGCATTAAAATTCCAGACAGCGTTGAACGCATTAACGATTTAGCATTTAGAGAATGCCTTGAATTGACGAATGTAATAATGGGCAAAAATGTAGAAATAATTGGTGATTTTGCATTCTATTCTTGCAGTAAACTTGCAAGCATTTCCCTCCCGGATAGCGTAGAATTCATAGGCAATTACGCTTTTGCTTGGTGTCAGGAGCTAACAAGTCTAATCATTCCAGACAGCATAACAATGATTGGCAGTTCTGCATTTACATACTGCACGAAGCTTACACGACTATATTATAAAGGCACCGCTAAAGACTGGGCGAACATATCTATTGAGTCAGGAAATGAACAGCTTAAAAATTCAACTCGCTATTATTATTCCGCAAACAAACCGACAGATTACGGCAACTATTGGCACTATGTTGGCGGAGTTTCTACCATTTGGGCATAAGAGAATTAAAAACCATTTACTTTCAAGACAACCGCTCTTTCGGGGCGGTTGTTTTTTTATAAATTGTAATTGACAATATACCCCCTACGGGTATATTATGGTTTTAAGATAAGAACTGCTCATAAGTCGCTCGCGTTATAAATGCAAGGCTTATGGAAATAATCGAGAGGTAAATATGGATAAAGAAAAAGTATGCTGTGGCAATGATGAAAGCGTAGTGACAAACGATTGTTGCCGTAGTGATGAAGAAGCAAATGTAAGCGAAAGCGGCTGTTGCTGTGGCGAGGACGAAATGAGCGAAAAAGGCTGTTGTGCGAATCGCACGAAGGTGCGCTCTGCCGAGGAGAAGCACGCGATTGAGGTGAGGATAAATCGCATTGTCGGACAGCTTAACGGCATAAAAAATATGATTGAGAATGACAGATATTGCGACGACGTGCTTATTCAGTTGAGCGCGGTAAACAAGTCCGTAAAGGGGCTTGCGAACCTCGTGCTTGACGCGCATATGCACTCCTGTCTTATCGAGAATATACAGGCGGGAAATTTTGAGGTTGTTGACGAAATCGTGGCTTTATTCAAGAGGTTTCAATGATTAAAGGTAGGTTTGGTGTACAAGGTATGACGTGCGCGGCGTGTCAGGCGCACGTTCAGAAGGCGGTGGAAAAGGTTGACGGAGTGAAGTCAGTAAACGTAAATCTGCTTTCAAATAATATGGTTGTGGAGTACGACGAAAGTGTTTGCATGGTGTCCGCACTGCAAAAAGCGGTGGACGGTGCGGGCTATACTTTTGTACTTCCAAAGGACGAAACGCAAGACGCGAAAAACGGCGCGGCGGGCGGCACAGCCATAGCTAAGGAGAAAAAAGATTACACCCTTGCGAAGCTCATCGCGTGCATCGTATTGCTTCTCATATTGATGTATTTTTCAATGGGCAATATGATGTGGGGTTTCCCTGCACCCAAGGTATTCGACCATCATAGCAACCCTATGGGCTTCGCGCTTTTGCAACTTCTTTTGGTTCTGCCGATTATCTTTATTTATCGCCGCTATTTTGTGAGCGGCTTCAAAAAGCTGTTCCGCGGCAAGCCGAATATGGATACGCTTATCGCAATAGGCGCGGCGGCTTCCTTGATATACGGCGTAATTGCCCTGTTCATTATAAGCTGTGCGCAGGCTATGGTTGCATCGGGCGTGGACGTCGAGAAGTGGCGCGAAGTGACTATGACCTATCACGACAGCCTGTACTTCGAGTCGGCGGGAATGATACTCACCCTCGTGAGCCTTGGCAAATATCTTGAAGGACTGTCAAAGAAAAAGACCACCGCCGCCGTCACAAAGCTGATGGACCTTGCGCCCAAGCGCGCTACCGTCCTGCGCGATGGCGAAGAGGTGGAAATAGCCGCCGAGGACGTGAAAGTCGGCGATACCGTTGTTGTCAAAAACGGCGCAAGCATTCCCGTTGACGGAATTATCGTCGAGGGTAACGCTTCCATAAATCAGGCGAACATCACGGGCGAGTCTATGCCCGTATTCAAAAAGGAAGGGGACGAGGTGTTCTCCTCTACCACAGTTACGGCGGGCTACTTCAAGATGAGCGCGAGCAAGGTTGGCGAAGATACGTCCATCGCCGCAATCATCAGACTCGTTGACGAAGCGAGCAACTCAAAAGCGCCCATATCCAAGCTTGCGGACAAGGTATCGGGGATATTCGTGCCTGTCATACTTGGTATTGCGCTTATTACGCTGATTGCAAATCTTATCGCAGGTTCACCCTTCGAGCTTGCTCTCAACTTTGCAATATCCGTAGTGGTTATCGCCTGTCCCTGCGCACTCGGACTTGCTACGCCCGTATCTATTATGGCGGGAACCGGTAAGGGCGCGGCAAACGGTTTGCTTATAAAGAATGCGGAGATTTTGGAGAAAGCGCACCTTATAAAAACCGTCGTACTCGACAAAACTGGTACGCTCACCGAGGGCAAGCCCAAAGTTACGGACTTTATTTACCCCACAAACAGGGACGTTTGTGGGGGCCCCATCAATCTGGCTGGCAACGCCTGCGAGCTATTTGCAGACGGTGAACAACTTTCGGACAGCGCATTGCTTTCCGCAATTTACTCGCTCGAACACAAGTCTGAACACCCGCTCGCTCATTCCATAGTGGAATACGCCGTAAGTCACAACGCTACGCTGTTTGACGTTTCGGACTACCGCTCTATCGAGGGCAGAGGTATCGAGGGCGTGATTGACGGCGTACATTATGCGGTTGGCAATATTAAGCTTGCCGAGGACAAAGGAGCGGATATAAGCGAAGCGAAGCTTCTTGCAGACAAGCTCGCAAGCGAGGGCAAAACTCCCCTGCTCGTCATAAAAGAAGATAAGGTTGTCGCAATAATTGCCGTAAAGGACACCTTAAAAGCAGGTTCCGCACAGGCTGTTGCAGAGCTTACAAAGCGCGGCATAAAAGTGGTTATGCTCACAGGCGACAACCGCGCAACTGCCGAGGTTATCGCAAAAGAAGTTGGTATAAGCGAGATTATTTCGGACGTACACCCTGCCGACAAGCAACGCGTAGTTGAGGAACTCAAATCCGACGACAAGCACCTCGTCGCTATGGTTGGCGACGGTGTAAACGACGCTCCCGCACTCACTGCGGCGGACCTCGGTATATCCGTTGGCGGAGGCAGCGACGTGGCTATGGAATGTAGCGACATAGTGCTACTTAGAAACGACCTTATGGACGTACTCAACGTAATAGGTCTTAGCAAGCGCACACTGAATACGATTAGGCTCGGCTTATTCTGGGCGTTCATCTACAACTTCGTGTGCGTGATTATTGCCACAGGCGCGTTCTATTACATAAACGGCTTCAAGATAAACCCGATGATTGGCTCGCTTGCAATGAGCGTATCGAGCGTATCCGTCGTACTCAATGCTCTCACGATAAACTTCTTTAAGGTTAAACACAGTAAAAACGACGAACGTTCCGATAATGACGAACGTTCCGATAATAATACGAATCAGAGCGAGCTGAGTTCACCTCAAAATACAAGCGAAATACCCGATGAAAATATCGAATATAACGAAAATAAAATATCTCAAAAGGAGAATGAAAATATGAAAAAGTATGTACTGAACGTAGAAGGTATGATGTGCGGAATGTGCGAAAAGCACGTGAATAACGCGGTGCAAAAAGTTGCACAGGTTAAATCTGTCGAGTCGTCGCATGTAAGCGGAACAACAACTATAATCTGCGAAAACGAGCTTGATATTCAAAAAATCAAAGCGGCAATCGATGAAGAGGGCTACAAGGTGCTTTCCGTAACGGAAGAATAATCAAGAACTCGTCATAACCAAATACTAGTGACAGCGAAATTTAAGGAATAAGGCGAAACAATAAATACATTGAAAAACTCGCATAAGCGTTGTATAATTGGAGTATTGGTGAATACTCCAATTTGTATTTGCAAAAGGAAAACTCTATGGAAACCATAAAAGTAAAGAAGTTAAACGATAAAGCCACTCTGCCCAAATACGGCTCGGAGTTTGCCGCAGGTGCAGACTTGTTTGCGTGTCTTGACAGTGACAGCATTACCATAAAGCAGGGAGAAACGGTGTTTATTCACACAGGCATAGCCGTGCAGATTCCCCCAACTCTCGTTGGCTTGGTATATGCTCGTAGCGGACTTGCCTGCAAGCGCGGCGTTGCACCCGCAAACAAGGTTGGCGTGATTGACAGCGACTACCGAGGCGAAATTATGGTTGCGCTTCATAACCACTCACAAGAGTCGCAGACTATTGAGAACGGCGAGCGCATTGCGCAGATTGTATTTACACCCTTCGTGCAAGCAGATTTGATTGAAAGCGATACGCTTGACGAATCCGAGCGCGGCGAAGGCGGCTTTGGTTCAACAGGCAAAAAGTAACACACTTCGTGTGATTGTTGTTTTCTAACATTCTCTATCAATCGTCATTGCGAACGAAGTGAAGCAATCCAGCCTTAATATTGTTGTCGTTCTGGATTGCTTCGTCGCTTTGCTCCTCGCAATGACGGGCTACCGTTGCACTACCTAAATTTAATACAAATGCGCGCAAAGCCGAAAAATTGGAAATTGCGCAGAAACCGCAGTTTATCTGCGGTTTTCTTTTACGTAAACGTTTGATTTTGTAAACTAATTGCACAAAAGCCTGAATTATTTTGGGCGCAATTGCGCACTTTATTTCGTCATAATTCCGTACGTTTCTGAAACAAACAGTGCTATTATTTAAGCTTTTCAGCAAGTCTGCCAAGGCACTTTTCAAACTTCACGCCATACCAGTGCGAAGGGTCATCAACCGTGCATTCAATACAGTCAAGCGTATAGTCTGCGGCTATAACCGCCGCCTCGTTTACGCTCTTTCCTCTCATAAGTGCGCCCGTAAATGTGGACGCATAAATATCTCCCGTACCGTGACAGCTTTTTGCTATGCGCTTGTGCGGATAGTAGAAATAACCGTCTTTACTGCACACCGCTATACCCGTCGAGCTTTTATCATAGCTTACGCCTGTCATCACGACGGTTTTCACGCCTAACTTCAATATCCCGTCCACAAGCTCGCGGATATATTTCTCGTCATAGCTTTCTTTGTACTCTGCGCCGGTTAGCAAGCTCGCTTCGGTGATGTTCGGAAGAATTATATCCGCCTCGCTACACAGCGCACGCATTTCATCAACGAAGTTCATATCGAACGCGGGATACAGCTTTCCGTTATCGCCCATAACCGGGTCTACTATAAGGATATTGCTCAGCCCCTCGCGCATTATACTGCGCACGACGTCCATCTGTTTTGAATCGGCAAGGTACCCCGTGTATACGGCGTCGAACCTTGTGCCAAGGCTCTTAAAGTGCGCGATTATCTTGCGCATTTCGTCCGTGAGGTCAAGGCAGGTATAGCCCGTAAATCCACCCGTATGCGTGGATAGCAACGCCGACGGAAGTACGCAGGCCTCCACTCCGCACGCCGAAATTATCGGCAACGCCACCGTGAGAGAACACTGCCCGAGGCAGGATATATCCTGAACTGTGAGAATACGCCTGTAATCCATATGACACTCCGATATCAAATTGTTGAGTTTGTTGCGCTTTTTCTAAGCCGCGTATCTATGCCGTTTTATTCACGGCGCATGTTTAATATGCGCAATTTTCTTTATCTACAACATATTAAACCTTAAACGTCAAAAACGCTATAAAAAACGCGCAAATTGTCCGATTTTTTGCTTTTCGTAAGATTTTTTTAGATAACGTAAAGCCTAAACTTTGACTTACACATTTACAATCGTAATAATATAATATAAAATAAACTGTTGTATACACTATAAACGAAAGTCAAGACGGAGAAAGGAGCTAAAATTATGCCTACCACCAACGCACAGCAAGCGATTGAAAACGAAGATACTCCCGTAATACAAATTGAAGGACTTGTGAAGCAATACGCGGGCGCGGAGATTCCGTCCATAAAGGACTTTTCTCTCACCTGCCACGCGGGCGAGATAGTCGGACTCTTGGGACATAACGGCGCTGGCAAATCTACAACGCTCAAATGTCTTACGGGTATGCTCCCCTTCAACAGCGGAAGCATAAAGATAAACGGCTACGACATTACGACCTCTCCCGTCAAAGCGAAGTTTACCTTCGGCTTCGTATCCGATAAGCACGACGTATTCGTAAAGATGACGGGGCTTCAATACATCAACTTTATGGCAGACGCGTACAACGTGAGCAAGGAACTGCGTGCCGAACGCTTTGAAAAATACGACGAGCTGTTCGGGCTTGGCAATAGACTCAAAGAACCGATTAGCAACTACTCGCACGGTATGCGCCAGAAGGTGTGTATGATGGGAAGCCTTATGCACAACCCGAAGCTGTGGATTCTCGACGAGCCTATGATTGGTCTTGACCCGCTGACATCCGAAAAGGTTGCAAACTTTATGAAGGAATACGCCGCCGAGGGCAACTGCATACTCTTCTCCTCGCATAACGTACATTCCGTACAAAAGATATGCAACCGTGCTGTCGTAATAAACAAGGGCGTAAAAACCGACGATTTCCGCTTTGAGGACTTTGACAGTATGGCGGGCAGTCTTGAAGAGTTTTTCCTCGCCCGCACCACGGAAAACAAATATACAGACGACTCGGAGCAAGGAGAAGAAAACTGATGACGCACTACGCCCTGCTCCTCAAAAAACAGCTTTTTGACGCGTTCCCCTTCGGCTCAAAATCAGCGCGCTCCAAAAACGCATTAGGCTATATTCTTGCAGGGATTCTCGCCGCAGGTATAATCGCGGCTTTCGTCATAATTTTTTCACGCTTCACGTCAACCTATCTTCAAATAAAGATAAACCGCGTTCCCAATCTCG
Source organism: uncultured Clostridia bacterium (assembly GCA_947174215.1). Classification (GTDB taxonomy): domain Bacteria; phylum Bacillota; class Clostridia; order Christensenellales; family CAG-917; genus CAG-475. The sequence continues at coordinate 10,385 of CAMWIB010000004.1, read as the reverse complement.
CGGCAAGACAATTCGAATTGATGTCGGTCGCGTACTTCGCGCTGATTATCGTATTTATCATCACGGGCGTAACACAGCTTTGCTACAACCTCTTTGAAAACAGCGATATACGCATACTCATATCAATGCCCTTTTCCTCATTTGAGATTTTCGCGGCAAAGCTCACTTGGATATATATAAAGCAAGCCGCGCTCTCGCTTGCTTGCGTACTCGCGCTCAATCTTACGTTTTTTGCAACGGCGAATCTGATATCCGCGTACAACGTAATTATGACGCTTATTATCGGGATACTGTTGCCTGTCATACCGCTTGCGATTGCAAGCGTGCTTGCACTTCCATTCTATTACCTTAAAAAGCTTATCGGCTCGCATTATCTGCTATCCTTTGCGGCGATGACGATTTTGCTCGTCGGCTTTTGCCTTCTTTACAACTACGCGTTCACAATCGCGCAAGGTCTTATCGGTTCGGGCAAGATTGCAAGTCTGTTTAACGAGCGCGTTATGAATAATATCCATAGCTTTGCCGTTTTTGACTATCCCGCAAACCTTATCGCGGGAATTATGCTCGGCAAGGAAGTGGGTAAGAATATCGGTATACTGCTCGCAATACTTTTAGTATCCGCGGCGGTCGGCTTGCTTGTCATACACAAGGTTTTCGTGCGCGTAACCCAGACGGGAATAAGCGTGCATATTCCGCATATAAAGCGCGAAGGATATCGCTTTCAGAAGCGCAGTCGCTTTGGCAATCTGATTGCAAAGGAGTTTATCACCGTACTGCGCACACCGAGCTATGCGTATATGTACTTCGCAACCGCAATCGTTATGCCGCTTATGGCGTACTGCTCGGCAAACTTAGGCACGGCGTTTCTTGGCGGTCTGCTTGGCAACGTACGCTTTGACTTTGAGCTTTGTACTTTCATCGTGCTACTTTACAGCTCGCTTACAAATACATTCTGCTCTACGAGCATAAGCCGCGACGGATATATGAGTATGGCGCAAAAGACTTTGCCGTACTCGCCCGCACAGATACTCTCCGCAAAAATGCTGTTCAGCGGAATCGTTTCAGAGCTTAGCATACTCGCCGCCTGTATAACGCTTGCGGCAAGCGGACTTGAAAGCGCGGGCGACGCAGTCGTAACGTTTATATCCGCGACAATCTTTGCCGCCTCGCAGATAGCGTTTGCAACGAGGCTTGACCTCAATCATCCGCACTTCTCCCGCACCGACGACGGCGAAATTAAGGAAACGAATTCTACCGTATCGATAATCATACTTGTCGGTCTTACAATGTGCTTTGCGATTGGAATGTTGCTTATGCAAAACACCATTCGCGGGCTTATCAGCGGCACGGAGATAACCTCCGACAAGTCCGCCGCATACGCGTACGCGCTGTGCGTCCCGCTTGCCCTGCTTGCGGCGAGCGCGGCATTCTTCTTCGTAAACCTAAAAAAGGTTTACGCAAATCTCGATTCGGAGGGTTGATATGAAAAAGCTTGTCACCGCTCTTATCGTAGTACTTCCGCTCATTCTTCTCGTCGCGCTGTTTGCGATAACGGGAATTGCCCGCATATCCGCAGATATCCCCGTAACCGGCATAATTATCACAAATAAAGGAAACGACGGCGTATTCGTCTTTGACCTTGCGGACTACTCCTCTCCGCTCTACGAGTCAGACCTCGGCGTAGAGGTTCAGCCCTTGGTTGCAAAAAACAGAGAATACACTCTCTCAATAACAGACACGGACGGCAACGAAAGTAGCGATATCGTCACCCGCGACAGGGACGGCGCGTTCCGTCTGCACGGCGTAGGTCAGGCAAAGCTGACGTATACGAGCCGCGACGGCAACCACTCCGACAGCGTAATGTTCAACGTAACGGCAAGCGGAGCGACGAATTTCACCCCCGTCATTTCTGATAAAACGGGCAATACCTTTGGGCTTAGCGTCGGCACGGAAACCGATTACGCAGTCACTCTTTCAAGCGGTCGCTATATGATGAGCGGCAGCTACTTCCCCTCCACCATCTTCACCGCGCACGCGACCTACGAGTGCAATAATTCCACAATCTTGGACTTTAATGGCTCAAACGGCACGTTTATCGCCCGATTTGGCGGGACGGCAGTAGTTACGATGTCCGTACAAAGCACAACTTCAATACTCAAAAAGACGATAGCCGTGACAGTTCTCCCATCAGGAGCGGTGACGATAGACGGTAGCGACGCAACCTCGCAGGCGCGTATACCCTCTTCGCTCAGAAAGAACTCCGTCACGTTCAGCGTTCAGTCCGCAAAGGCAATCGACCAAAACGATATAATCGTGAGCGCACTTAGCGGTCTTAGTTCGTTCAGCGTATCGAAGGCGGAAGGCGCAGACAATGCGTTTTTCATCACTATGTATTTGTCGCAGGCGTACGCCGAACCGACTTCCGTACCCTACACGCTGTACGTGGGTGGCGAGCAGTACCAATTCTTTGTAGACTACGCGGACTTTAACGTATCCATATTCTCTCCGACTTCATCGAGCGGCAGAGGGGATATTTATGCCGCCGCCGATTCTACAATCAGGCTCGTCGCTTCAATAGAACCGTACGACGCGCGCGTACTGTACGCTTGGAGCGTTGACGACAATTCTATATTCACTGTTTCATCCGCAAGCGGCGACGCGTGCTTTATAAAAGCCGTCGGCGTTGGCGAAACCACGCTGTCGCTAAGCTGGACTTCCTTCGACGGCGAGGGCAATATCACTGCGACGGGCGTGGAGGAAAGAACGCTCATATCTATACAAGGCTACACCTCTTTGCTGTTCGCCGAAAATGCGGACACCTATGGTATGGGAAATCTTGCAGTGGCAAGCCACCGCTATGAAAACGGCATGTTTGAGAAAAACACGTATATATCAAAATTCCGCGCTTACGACAAGAGCGGCAACACCGTCGCTATTGAGAATATAGACTTCTTCTCATCTGACGAAAGCCTTGCAACCGTTTACTGCGACCAGAACGCAGTTTATATCACCGCACACGGAACGGGGATAGTGACAGTGACGGCTATATGGAAATACGGCTACTTGTTCGGCACAAATAACGCAACCTTCACGTTTACCGCCGTTGACGGCGTGCTGACGTCAAGCGACGAAGGACTTCGCGCGGCTTATAAAATTAACCGCGCCGTAGTACTTGAAAAGGATATTTACCTTGGCGAGCAACTGTTTGACGTAAGTTCAAACGGCACTCGTATGCAAAAGTACAGCGACGAGATAATGCGTGAAAAGCTACTCGCCTACACGGACGAAATAAACACTACGGCGGATTGGACGTACTATAAAAACCTCGGCTATTCTCAGCCTACCGTCAGATACTGCCTTGACATAACCGCAGACCTATATGGCAACGGGCATACCGTAAATGCGGAATACATCACGAATACTCTTGACGCAACTGATAAGCCGTATGAGTTTTCCGTGTTCAACGGTCCGCTCGACTTTGTGGCAACAAGCTCGGGGGGCATTAAGCTTGCCGCGGTCAAGGCGCAGGATAATATAGTATTCCTCGTACGCACGGACGGAGTTACCATTGACAACGCCGTACTCAAAGGCTGTGACGACCAGACCCTTTATGACGACGGAAGTATAAACCTGTCCTTGCTCAACAATATGGGTACTACGCTTGAAATTATGTCAGACGCTACCGTCAAAAACTCGCGCGTTATGAATGGCAGAACCGTACTTCGCGCTTTCGGCAGATACGGCGTTGCGGACGATAGCGAGGTTGACGTATGGGCGGAAAAGATAAACGTCACGGTTGATAACTGTATTCTTCAAAACGCGAGAGAGTTCATCCTTAAAACGGGTACGAACCGCGCGCTTCGCGGCACTCTCGAAACGCCCGAGCCGTCACTTCTTGACGCAAGCGGAAACGAATACGCGGACTATAACTCCTCCGCGTGCGACGACTATATCAACGACGAGTTCTTTACGACGAACTATATTCTCACCGAAATTACGCTGAAAGACAGCACCCTGCGCACGAGCGGTCTGTTTGCGGTTGGCGTTGAAAGCCACTTCGCAGGACCTATGCTCGCAGGTGACGAGATATTCCACCTCGACGGTTGGCAGAATCTTGCCGCAACGAGCTATCCCGCACTTCTCCGTCTTGTCGGCAAAGTGGTGCTTGCGGACTGGAAAACGGTGTCCTCTATCGACAGCTCAACGCTGATTGAGTCGGACGCGAGCAGAGATTCGCTTGCCTTCCTATCCTTAAACATCGCGGAAATGCTGAAAGCCGTACAGGAGTTCGGCGGCGAGGATTATAAAAACCTTATCGCCACGGACGGCAATAACTCGTACGCGCACGGCGGCATAGCATTCTATGGAGGCGGCAAGAACTACTCTATCCTTGACACCTCGGAATATACCTTCGAAAAGATGAACGAATACGTTGTCAACCTCACAATCCTCAAAAACTCGCAGGATAGCAACCTCAAACAGCAGGGTACGCTCCTGCCGCTTGCCGCAGGTATGGAAAGCTTCCGCTTCGTGATGTTCGACGCAACGAGCGAATATAGCCATAACTCATAAAACGGACTTTAAGCACGACAAATAAATATATAAACACCGTATTTATATATTCCGCATTTACATTTCGCTTTCTCACGAGGCGAAAGTGCGCCGAATATATCGTAGTATAGCAATAACACTTATAACAACACAAAAGACTTATATCGGGAGATATTATGAGCCACGTTAGTTTCAAAAAACTGTGTATCACACTTGTCGCCGCTCTGTTGCTTTTGACGAGCATTTGTATTCTCGCCGCCTGCGACAAGCCCCAATCCGCGGATAACGGTCTTACCGTAACCTTCCACCTGAACGACGGAAGCGGCAAGACGGAAGTCAAGAGTATGAAAGCGGATGAAACGCCGTTTACGCCTACGCGAGAGGGCTATACCTTTGTCGGCTGGACTCTCGACGCGGAAGGCAATACGCCGTACGAGTCGCTTAGCGATAATCTTAACCTTTACGCGCAGTGGAACGCGCTCAGGTACACCGTTACGTTTTTCGTAAACAGTCAGCAGATACACACCGTAACAGTTCTCCACGGTCAGGCGGCAACTCCGCCAACGTACGAGCAGTACTCTTCCCTTCTCCCCGAGGGCGACGTAGTGGACGGCTGGAACGGCGGCGATTATACGCACGTAACGCAGTCTATGAACCTCTATGCAAATATTGTCAAGGCGGACAGCCAAGCGGTATTTATGGACTCGAAGGGCGAGAGCGCAAAAGTCGTAGCGACGTACAAAGGCAAGTCCGGCTCGGCTATCCCCTGTCCCGCCGAACCAACGAAGCTCGGCTACGTGTTCTTCAAATGGAAAACGGCGGACGGCAAGGATTACAGCGAATCAAGCGTATTTGACGGCGAAACGACATATTACGCATACTGGTCGCCCGCAACTCCCGTTATGCCGAACGTAAGCGGCGCAAAGTCAATCGTCTACGGTGACACACTCACGCTCACCGCTTCATCGCCGCAGAACTACGCGGGCATTACGTACACGTACGCGTGGAGATTTAACGACACCGTTAAAAGCACTACGAGGACTATCCGCCTTTACGAGCTTGCCGCGGGCGAATACACTGTCACGCTTATCCTCACCGCTTCGACGGACATAAACGGCGAAGCCACGGCGGCGAAAAACTCCTTGGATATATCAATAACGGTTGAGAAGGCTACGCTTACCGCTTCTACTCCAAACGTGCAGCTGACGTTCGGCGACAGTCTGCCATTAACCTTTGACGTTTCCTATAACGGCTTCAAGTACGAGGATAACGCAAGCGTAATAAAGAAAGTCGAGGTTGCGGATACCAACTACTCCGCAGGCAGTGACGCAGGAAGATATTACGCAGTTCTCGGCTTCACCGTTGACAACTATACCGTACAGGACGAGAACGGCGGCGAGGTTGCGTTTGACGTAGCAGTTCAAAAGAAAACGGTTACTATAAGCGACAGTATCAGCAAGACCTACGATGGCAATCGCGCAAACAAGCAGTTTATTAAGTCGGAAGGACTACTTAAAGGTCATACTTTGTACTTTACGGCGGAATCATTCGCGGCGAACGTCGGCGACTACGCATATCCTACGAATATAGTTATCTATAACGTATCAATCGTAAACGAGAACAGCCCAAGCAGAATCGTCACGGCAAACTATACCGTAAATTACAATATTACTGCGCAGATAGCTCCCGCACAGATACAGTATACACTCCCGAGCGCCGTAAAGTATGACGGACAGGCGCATAACGCTGGTGTGGCAGTTGCAACAAGCTTGTGCGCAGTAGAATACTCCACTGACGGCATAAACTACTACGAAACCGCGCCGTCGTTCACGGAAATTGGCGAACACGACGTATACGTGCGCATTTCAAGAGAAAATTATGTCACAGCGTCTACTAAATACACCTTTGTCATAAACGGCGGTCAGATTGTACCGCCGCCCACAAAGCCCGTGCTTAACATAGCTCTTTCGGGCGACTTCACTATCACCTATGGTGACGAAATGCCGATATATACGATGTTATCGTATAATGGCTTGATTGACGGAGATAGTTTTGAGGACGTCGTACAAGGTACGCTGTCCGTTGCTTGCGAGTACGCAAATAACCCCTCGGCAGGCGTGTTCGCACTCCATATAAACGGACTGTCGTCTGATAAATATGAAATACTGACAGAAAACACTCTCACCGTAAACAAGGCTACCTTGACGGTGAACGTACTCGAACATAAGCCCATTACGTTCGGCACAGAGGTTTGCGAGGATTTCAAATACGAGGCGGACGGTTTCAAATATGACGATACAATCGCAATGCTCCACGACGTGGTAACTATTGAAACCACGTACACGCAAGGCTCTCCCGTCACGCAGGACGGCTACCCCGTGTTTGTAAATCTCAATGGCGTTGAGCTTAAAAACTACAATATATCGGCAAATAACTCTACTCTCACCGTGACGAAGGCTAAGCCAATCATCGAAACGGAGAAGACCGTATTCGAGCTTGACTATTCGGGCAGAGTATTCGACTTTATGACGGAAATCAATCCGACTACGACGAACATAGACGGCGTTGTTCCCTCGCTTAATATTGCAAGCGGCAAGGACGGCGGTATATACGATATAACAATCTCCACCGCGGAATCACAGAACTTCCTGCCAGCAGAAAAGAATGTAACTGTGAAGATACGCGCCGCAAGAATCGGCAGAGTTTATTATACGGTTGAGGACGCGCTCGAAGTTGGCGGAAACGTCGTACTTATCGGCAACGCGTTCCTAACTCACTCGGTGGCGATAAAGAGCGGTACAACCTTTATTCTTCCATACCGCGAGGACGGTACGTTCTCATCATACTCCACTCTCGATTACGCTACGGTGCTTCGCTACATCAATCCGAGGACGGAAAACCTTCTCTACACGCTCACGGTAAAGAGCGGCGTGACTATCACAGTCGTAGGCACGCTTGCTATCGGCGGCGAGATTGGTCAGGCGGGCGGTGCATATCAGGGACATACGACGGGTATGCACAGCATAATCGAACTTGAAAGCAACACCGAAATAGTCGTTGATGAAAACGGCGTGGTTGACTGTATGGGTGGCTTTATCCTCGGCGAAGGACATCTCCTTGTGCAGAACGGCGGCACGCTCAAACATAACTTCGTCGTACACGATTTCGGCGGCGGCACAAATACGGTTGGAACCTATCAAAAGGGTGGAATTGCTCCCTTCAACATATTCGACATGCCAAACGTGCAGGTATCGCAAGCTATCGCCTATGGTGCGACGGTCGTAGCATATTGTGACCTGTATGCAAGCGGCAAGCACAATACGACGGCAGTCAAGATAGTATCAACAAGCGGCGCTCTGCTCAATCTCGACGTTGGCGCGCATATAACCGTCAAGCACAACGGTGCTTGCGGCTGGGATACGCCTCAGCTTACGGTAAATATCTATGGCAAAGTGTCAATCGGTTCGATTAAGCTCACCGTTACAATGGGCATCACTGCAACGGTGGATATGGCGGACGTCTACTGCCCGATAAGCTATATCATTGATTTGCACGTGTTCGGAACACTCTCCACATCAAACACGTTCAAGCTGTTGCCGGGCGCACACGTTACGGTGGAAAACGGCGGCGAACTTATTCTCAACAGCGGCGCAGGACTCACTGTGTATACGGGAGATTGGAAAGACCAACACCAGATTGACACAAGCACCAATCAGCCTATAACGGGTGAAATACCCGAAGCCGTCACCTGCTATCCCTACGGCAAGGGCGACGCTGTTCTGATGATAAAGGGAGTTCTCAAAGTTGAAGAAAACGCGGCTATTGCGGGTGTTATCTCGGGCGTGAACGGCGCACGCGTAAATATCCAAAACGGCGTTACGCTCACAATAACCACCAAAGAAGGTATTGCAGGTAAACCGAGCGGCTCGCTTGGCGGACTCTCCCAAATTTGGTACGAAACGGCGAAAATAGAAAAAACCGCACAACTCAAAGTAGTCGGCGATACGCCCGTAACGGTGCAGGCAGGAACTTCGTACGAGTATTCGAACGGCGAATGGACAGCAAAGGAAATCTGATAAAGCGATACGCCATAATTATCCGTCCAAACCATCTTAATATGAGCGGCTGAAATAATATAGGTGATAGACGGCAGACAGACTTAACTAACAGTCAAACACTTAAATTGTGTTGCAAAAAATATGTAAAATATCAAATCAAACCCCACAAACAGGGACGTTTGCGGGGACCCCAATAAATGAAAAAAGCACTATATCGGTGCTTTTTTCATATCCAAACTACTTATTGTTGCATTTCGATACGTCTCCACTTGGCAAAATAATTGACTTCGCCAATGACGAACAGCAACCCCGCTACGACGAACATCGCAATGCCTACACCATAACCGACGCCGCCCGGCACGAGGAAAAAGAATGCAAGACCAACTGATAACGCTATGAATGAAATGAGAATGAAAAGTATCATCACGTTCATATTGCTAAGCTGAGTCATCTTCTTTACCATATTTCTCTCGTCCATACGCACCTCCTTTTCGTAGTACTGGTAGTATGCGTAGGATTGAAGATTCTATACAAATATCATTCTTTTATAGTTTGGGTTTGGGCGTTGCAACCATAGGAACGAGATTCTTCTTGGTCTTCCAATAAAATCTGTTTTATCTCACAAAGTATATCTACGCTTTGATTCAGCTTTTTTAATGCAACCGTTTTTCGAAGCTCGGGTATGCGCACAATTTTATCCCACCGACCACAGGTATTGTGATTATCCTCAATCGATGTATGTTTCATTCCACACCACCCTACTTTTAGCTTCACAAAGGTACAAAAGCCTTTTTTATAATACGCTCTATAAAACCGACAATTCCAACATTCTTTTACTTGACTCATTGTTCTCTCCGTAATTCAAGAATTCTTGTTGATATTGTACGTCAAGAATTCTTGATTGTCAACACTTACATCAAGTTTTCTTGTAGAATGTATTTATGAAATTTCAAAAGAGATTAAAAGAATTAAGAATATCAAGAAACCTTAGCCAGAAAGCGTTAGGAAAGATTATCGGTACTACCTATTCTGCTATCTGCTATTGGGAAAACGGCGTAAACGAACCCAAAATAAGCTATGTTATAGCACTTTGTAAATACTTTGGGGTTACAGCTGATTATCTTTTAGGGCTTACTGATTAGTAGCTTATTTTTATATTCCATTAAACTATTGTAGTGAAATGTCAAATTGCGTGATTTGGATGATAGGCACTAAAACGGTGTTTTTGTAAACCGTCTGCCATATTTTATTTAATGCACAAAATATAGTTGTGCTTGTTTATCTTCGTTATACTCCAAAATCAAAAAATATTGATTCTCGGAAAATGAACATTCATATCCGCAAGTTTCACCGCCAACAATAAGCGATTGTAAAATTCCACCGCCGAATGTTTGTACATCTAAAATGTTGCATTTAATTTCTTTATTGCCATTAACTCCTGCAAGCCACATAATGTACTTCCCCTCGTCTTTTATATCCAATAAGTAGAACTGTACATCACCAGCTTTTCCGCCAACTGATTTGGGAGAATTCTCATTGTAAGCATCGACCGAGATTCTTTCAAGATTCATTTCTTCAACCTTAAAATTAGTAATAGTCAGATTAGGCGATTTGTTGTTTTGTAATACAATGAAATATTCTTTATTATCAGCTTTTCGCAAAAATACTGCGTTGTTTCCTGCTTTTTCAATCAGCCTATAAGAATCATCATATACTTTGAATTGCAAGCCGCCAGTCTCAACATTATATAACCCACTCTTTGGCGGAGTATATTTT
>CAMWIB010000003.1 GCA_947174215.1 uncultured Clostridia bacterium | reverse complement strand
CCTTCAAGCCGCCGCGGAAGGAAATCTCGCCGTTGAAGCCCGCTTGATTTTCAAGAGAAGCGATGAGGAAGTACAGATATTCAGTGATGTTTTCGTCACCGATGAACTCCGTCATCTGGCTCGTCCAGTTGATTATGTCGCGCGCGGTGAGCGTAATATCAAGGCTTGCGCCAAGCTCCAACGTCTGCAAGCCGCCGAGCAAATCGATGATGTTCGTCGTGCCGCTGCCGTTCAGAAGCTGGTTGAGGTCGATGTCAAGCGCGGATACGTACTGCGTGAAGTCGCGCTTCATCGTGTACACGGTTACGTCGTGGAATGCGTCCGCCTCGTCCATATCCGTGTAGCCGTTGCCGTTCGTGTCGATTGCGACGTAGCCAACGCCGTCAACCGTGATTACGTTTGCAGTATCGTCAGCGGTTGCAAGTCTGTATTGCAGATTGCCAACGCCTGTGAAGCCCGCAAGCTGTTGTCTGTACATCGGCACGTATCTGCTTTCCGCGTCGACGACGTACATAAGACCTGTGAAGTTCTTGAACGTGTCAGTATTCCAGATATCTCTGTACTTAGCGGAAACGAGTCTTGTTTCAACCTCGTTGATAGGTACGTACTCGCCGTTCACGAGCGTGTAGAGGATGCCCTCGAATCTCTCGTCGTGGCTGTACTGCTCGTCAAACTTCGAACCGAATGCGTATCTGCTCGTCGGAAGAATTTCTTTCATCACTTCCGGCGATTGCGTATAGCGCTGTGACGGTCCGTTGTACAGGACGGTGTTGCCATCCTCGTCAACGTACGTATCCTTGCCGTTTTCGTCCTTCGTAAGCTCGACGAAATCGAACGAATTGAAGTTTCTTGCAAAGTTGCCGTTTTCGTCAAGGTTGAAGTTCGCGTAGTAGAATATGCTCTTCTCGCCAGTCTGCTTCTTCTTGACGTCCTCTTCTCTGCCGAGCAACAGCGACGAAGATGTATTCGTGCCGTTCGTGCCTTCGAGTGCAAGCTCGACGTTGAGTACGGGTACGTTGTTGGAAACCTCATCCGTAAACAAGAGTGCGCCTATTGCAAGGCTGTATGGGCTTGCGCTCAGCTTGACGTACGCTTTTACGTTAGGCAAGATGTTGCCAATCGTCGAATCGGGCGAGATTTCGTTCAAAACTGCTTTGAGGAAGCCCGACGTGATGTTGAGCGCAATTGCGTTTGTAAATATGTTGATAAACAGTGAAGCGTCGGTAGAGGACTGACCGCCTTCGTACTTGTCCTTAATGCTTGAATCTGCCGCTACCATTGCGTCCTTGGACGTGTTGGACTCGCCAATCATTCCGTTGAGGACGTCCTCTACGCTGTATGCACTGAGGTCAATGAAAATCTTTGCGTCGTTGCCAAGCAACCACGTGAGGTCGAGATACAAGCCTGCTTCGCCCGTCAATATATCGCGGTCGTAGTAGAGGCCAAGGAGGTGAGTCATAGAGCCGTCAGTACGCTCTTCGTCCGCACCCGTAGCGCTCGTAACGTATCCGCCGTTTACAAGCTTATCCGCATTTTGCTTCCACAAATCAATTGCGACGTCGAGGTCGTAGACGTGGAGCTTGAACGGAACTACCTGCAACATAAAGCTGATGTTGAGGCGCAAGGAGAAGTACAGTCTGAATACGTCGCCCTCCTGTACCTGCAATACTGCGTCAAGGCTACCGAATATGCCGCCGAGTACGTTGGAAATGTCTTCCTTAACGTCGCCGCCGAACTCGCTGTTTACCCAAACCTGTACGGAGCTGAGTGTGCCGTCTGCAACTGCCTTGTCAACCTCGGCGTTGCTCATACGCACGTAGTTACCCTGATACATCTTGTACGCAATGCCGTAGAGGTCGCTTGCGCCAGCATCTCTGCCGTAGATTTCCTTGAACAAGGACTCGTTGAACAGGTTGTAATCGAGGAATATCTTGCCTGCGTTGATAACGAGGCTTCCGCGCAAATCGAGGGACAGATAGAACATCTCGTTGAGCGCAACGTATTCCTTATCGGGAGCTACGAAGTCGCTTGCACGCGGTACGCGGATTTGATATTGCGTATCGTCATACTTGCCTATCTCGTCCTTTGCGATAAGCTGTTTCTTATCCGTTCTGTAAACAATCTTTCTGTACATATAGGTACGCTGAATCTTCACGTACGAATTGCCGGAGTACAGATAGTAGTCCTTCGTCTTGGAATCGATATCCGCAAGATATTCGGGGAAGTCGCTCGCGCTCGTCGCCGCCTTGACGTACTTGCCATCTGCGTCGAGAACGTACAGGCTGTCGAGGTCGATTGCGAAGTACTCGTTCTGATGCTCGTAGAAACGAGGATTGCTGAGATAGCTTGCCGCAGAGAACGCACCCGATACGTAGTAGTCTTCCATCCAAGCGTCCATTCCGTCGGATTCTTTATCCTCACTCGAATAGATGAATTCCTCAATATCGTGATAGCGTACGCTATCGGGAATGCTCGTTATGCCGTTTGCCGCCGCTTCGTATCCGTAGACGTAATCGAACTCTACCGCTTCAAAGACAGGAGCGTTGAGTTTGAGTCCAATCTCGTAGTTCCACAGGAAGAGCTGAGCCGTGATAAACGAGTTGCGCGTATCAAGTCTTTCGACGATGCAGAGGTCTTCCGTAGCGTCGGTGAACCATTCCTTGACAACGCCGTTTACCTTGGTCTTCTCAATGTAGTAGAAGCCGTCGATAAGCACCGTTTCGTCATCGACAACGGTAGGCGTACCCGCAGGCAGAGCGGTTACAACGGTGTAAATCTTAGGCGTATTGATGCCAAGCGCCTTCGCACCGCTGTGCTTCTCGCTGTTCTTGATATGTTCCTTATTTGCGGAAGAGAATTCCACAAACGTCTTAGACAGGTTGCCCGTCACTGCGTCAATAAGTCTGACGTACGAGCTTGCGGTTTCGACGTCGTAATAGAACGCCGTACCCGCCTCTACCTTCTTGTCGTAAGAGGCTTTTTCGGTTGCGCTAAGCTCGGTTACAAGCTCGAACGCACCGCTATCCGTCACGTAGTAGCCGCCCTTCGTGGTGTCGCTGTACTTGGTGACGTTATATCTTACGGTCGTAGCGGAAACAGTCTTCTGTACCTTTGCAAGTACCTCGGCCTTCTCGCTTGCGCTTGCATTCTGAACTCTGTCAAGCAACTCGTCGAGGGTTACGTAGGACTGTCTTGTTGCGTCCGTGTAGATAGTAAGGTTGGACTTGTTTACGAACAGGTCGGGGTTGAACTGTATCGCGTCCTCACCCATGATTAGGCTGAGTATTGCGTTGATGTAGTCGGGCTGTATGAGCAACGCCGCGTAACGTGACGTGATGCTGAAACCGTATACGAACGCCTTGATGTAACCGAGAATGTTGTCCGGAACGAGCGGGAATATGTTCTTATCCTCTTCCGCAGAGCCTGCTCCGTCAACAGCCGCCATAGCGTCGCTTGAAGAACCGCCGAACATACCCATTACGGTGTTGAGAACTTCCGTCATCGTATCGCTGTCGCCGTAGATAACGGGCAGGTTGAACGCACTCAAATCGAGTGTTACACCGCCGTGTACGCGCTTGAATGCACCGTACTGGTTGGGATGGCAGTAGCTCGCGTCGTAGGAGTATTTTACGCCGTCAAACGCGGGGTCGGTTATCGTATGATACTTGCCGTCATTCGTACGGTAGTACGTACCGTACTTGGTTTCGAAATAGTGGTCGAATCTGTCGTCGGGGTGGACGTAGGACTCGCTTGCAGAATCGAGGTTCTCATCCGTCAACAGCTCGAACGTACCGCTGAGCATATAGAGACCAATCAAATCCTTGAAGTCCGCGTCGTTGCCACCCTTCGTCTGCAACTTAATCTGCAAGTTGAAGAAGCTGATGATATCGGACAGTATCGAACCCAAATCTATATCGCCGATGTTCTGAATGAGCTTAATCAGCAGGTTGATGTTGTCCATGAGGGTCAATTCCTCATAGGAGATATTGCCGTCACCGAACTTGTCTGCGAGCTTCTGACGCGCGTAGTTGATGAGTGCAACAATCTGTACGTCGCCCTCTATCACAAGGCGTATCGTGCGCTCAACATCGCCGCCGTTATCCGAAGAGGAAATAATCTTGACCAAATCCTCGCCAGCTATCGTCGGGAGAAGCGCCGTGATAACCGCACTCAAATCGATATTGTTTTCATCGCCAGACTTGAAGTCGGTAGTAAGGTCGATAACCTCGCTAATCTTAATACGGTCAAGGTCCGCCCAGTCGGTATACTCTGCCATTTCAGGTCCGCTGAGCGTATAGCTTCTGGAGTTCGTAAACGATACGTTGAGGTCGCGTATAGCAAGCACCAACTGCAAGTTCATATCGTACTTGCCGCCGTCGCCGACGAAGCTGTTGTTTGCAAGCGCGCCAGCCTTGTAGGAATAAATTACGTCATTCTCTCTGATTGCGAAGTATTCGCCGAGCTTCTCCGTACCGTCGTTCGAAAGATTGTCAACAACCTCTCTGAGCGTGAGCTGACCTTCTTCGTACAGGACTCTGTACTTGACGTGCAGATTGAGTTCCTCACCGGTCGAGTTAATAGTGCTGTCGGTCGGCTTGACGACGCGCATATACGTGCCGTCCGAACCCATTATGTAGTAGCCCTTCTGTGTGGACGGCTTTGCGTTCAAATCCAAGCCGCCCTGCGGTCTGAATACGTAGAACTTGTTGTCATCGCTATCCTGAATTTGTGCAATAACCGTCTTCAATTCATTGGACATAGCTTCGTCAGCCTTGTTCTCGAATACTGCGGCCTTTTCATATCTGCCGCCCGCAAGACCGAGTGCGACCTTCAATTCGAGGTCAACCGTGTCGGACGTATCGAGCTTAATCTGCAAGCTACCGTTTATCTCGTCATAGAACAGGGTGTGGATATCGAAGCCAAGCAAATCTTTCGGGATATAATCCAAGACCGTCTTGAAGAGCTTATCGCCAAGCGCAATCGTGAGCAAGTCCTTATTGAAGAGGAATGCAAGTGCGAGGTCGTTGTTGGTGAAGTCAACGTCACCCTTCGCGCTCGTCACGCTGTCTGCCGCCGCAAGAGCGTCACCGGAGGATGCCGCTGTATCTGCACCTGCAACAAACAGGTTGTTCATATCGGTGTTGAACAATCCGCCGAGGTAATCGCCGAAGTGGAAATCCGTAAGGCGCATCTTCGGAATGTCGAATGCGTCGGAGAAGTCCATATAGACGCTGCTGTTGATGTAGTACAAGCCAAGCCACTTCAAATCGTAGCCCGCTTCGGTGACCGTAACAAGCTCGATTGCAAGCTCGGAGTTGGTGATGTTCTGCATATCCAGCATAAGACGTACGTCAAGTCTGAAATGCGCAGAGGAATAACCCTTCGTCGTAGACGGAATGTCAATTACGAGTCCCGTCAAATCGCCGAGGATATTGCTGAAAATTCTACCGAAGTCAAGCGTACCTTCCGTGATACCGAAGTCGAGTTCAACCGAGAAGCCGACCGTAATCGTCGTATCGTAGAAGGGGTTGGTGGGCATATCCGCAACCGTAGCCTTGACGTCGTCCGGCAAATCTCTCGTGTACGGAGTCGTAACGTTGCCAACCGAGAAGCTGTGAACCTTACCGTCCGCGATGTAGTCGGGCAACAGCTCGATACCGGAGCCGAAGCCGAGGGACAGACGACCGAGGCTAAGTCCCATGCTGAGGCAGCCCGTCGTGATGTCAACGCCGAGCATGAAGTCGTCAAGTGCCTTGTAGTTTGTAAGCGTGCGGTAGTAGAATTCGCCCTCATAGCTTGCAGGAGGATTCTTCACGTAGCCGTAGAGTCTTGTAATCAAGGAAGTGGCAACGTGATACTCGCCATTGTAATATACGTAACGGAAATCATTCTGACCGTCGCCGAACGTGTCGTACGTGAAGATGTTGGACCTCGTGTACGTGCTTCCGTTGAGTGCGTACAGCTCGTACGCTCTAAGGCTTACGGCAATCTGATTGTCGAGCATTACGTAGTAGTTTGAACCGCTCGTGATTTCCTTCGCGGTCGTAACACGCTCTATCGGAACGTATGCCGAACCCTCGTGCAAGTACGTCTTGCCTTCCACGTAGGTCTTTACCAAATTGTAAACCAAGGTATCGCCCACTCTCTCGTAGATTGGCGTATCCGAAGTATAGTACGCGTACGCACCGCCTATAACCGCGACGTAGTAGCTTTCAAGCGCAACCTCGTCATAGCTCTCTTCTGCGTAGTAGCCGTATCTATCCTCGTCGTACAAACCGCCGAGTCTGTTCTGCAATGCGGTTGCAAGCTTATACTCGCCGTCGACGAAAGCGTAGCGGAAGTCCTCTACGTTTGCGCCGTACGTTTCGTGCGTAAAGATGCTCGACTTCGTGTACGTTGCACCGTTGTACTCGTACAGGTCGCACTCGTCAAGGCTTACGGACTTGCCGTTTTCAAGCAACACGTAGTAGTAGTTACCGACCGTGACGCTCTTTGCCATCGCCTCGCGTTCAACAAGCACGTAGCCGGTTCCGTCGTTGAGGTACGTACCGCCCTCAACGAAGTTCTGAATCGGGTCGTTCGTCGCGTCGAAGATGGCCGTTTCGTCAGCCTTGTAGTAGCTGGACTTACTGCCGTTGTTTACGACGTAGTATTTTTCAAGCTCAACGGGCTTATATAAGCCGGTCTCCCACTTCTCCTTTTCATCAGGATTCGTGATATCGGAAATCTTCTTGTAATCGACGTAGCTATGGTCTATACCAAGCGTAATCTGCATCGTATCGAAGATATCTTCAAGCGAACCGAGGTCGGGAAGTATCGTAGCAAGTACGAATGCAAGGAGTGAACGCGTGAGTTGGAGTTGCAACGCCGTATCGGTGTATGCAAGCGCAATGAGTGCGTTTCTCTCTGCCGTAGCCTTGTCGTTTTGTACGCTATCGTCAGCGGACACCTGTGCGTCCTCATTCGGCTTCTTATCGCCGCCGCCGATAATTCCGCTAATCTTGTCGATAGTTTCCTTAGCAACCTCGAAGAAGTTGTCTATACGGGAGTAGTTTTCAACGGAAGAGATAATCTCCGCCGCGTCGATATAGAGTGAACCGCCGCTCAGGTACAAGCCGCCCAAGACTTTGAGCGAGCCGTTGCCGTATCTTGCGAAACGACCTTCCGCATTGACTTCAACGAACTCAATCGCAAGCTCTATATCATTCAAATCGCTGTTTGCAATAAAGTCGCCGATAGAGGTCTTGCCAGAAGCAAGCGCCTTCAAATCGAGTTTTGCAATATCTACGTTCGCACCGATGTTGATGCCTACGCCGCCGTTGAATACGGACTGCGCCTGCAATTCAATAATCATCTTGCCGAACAAATCGCTGACAAGACCGCCTACGTTGTAGGTTTCAACACTGCTGCTGTTGAAGTAGACCAAGCCGCTTACGCCAAGATAGATGTTCTGGTCGGTGTACTCGGGCGCGTTCTGCTTGGAGAACAGTCTGAGAGCGGAAAGTGCAAGAGGCTCTTCGTTCTCGTCGACAATCGGAGTCTTGCTCTGCTTATAGAGCTTGCTCTTGTCGCCGATGAAGTTCTTCGCTAATACGAAGATATCGTTTTCTTCGTCGTAAGCGTAATCGCCGTTAGCCTGCTCTTCGTAGGTCAGCTCATTGACGACGTCGCCTTCGTACATAACGTACTTGCGGCTGTATCTGACGGTGTTCTCGCCAATCTTCTCACCCTCTTGGATGTGACGGTAGAAGTTGCCCATCTTGACGTACTCGCCGTCCGCCGACTCCTCAAAAACGTAGTACAGCGTACCCACCTTTACGTTGCTCGTTGCAACTGCGGTGTAGCTCTGATAGCCTACGATATCGAGGATATTGCTGATGTAGTCTTCAAGGCTGATGAAGTCCCACTTCTCATACTCGCTGAGCAATCCCTCGTAATCGAGCGTGCTTACAAGGTCGAAGCGCGCGTCAAGACCGAGCAATACGTCGATATCGAAGTTCTTATTGCCGGTGATATCCGACGGGTCGCTTACGTTTGCAAGGGACGTCTTCAATTCAAGGGTGAGCATATCATAACCGTTGATATTCATGCTCGGGCGCAGGAACAAGCCTGAATTTTCATCGTCAAGCACTGCGTAATCGTTGTCAAATTTAGTTTTAAGTAAGAGTGACAACAGGTCGTTTGCCATATTTGACTTGAAGAATACTCCAAGTGCGTCAATTTTGTTGAGTGTGGAGTTGCCCTGCCACGGCGTTGCGCTGAGGACGATACCCTTGACAATCATATTGAGTATCTGCACGAAGGAATTGTCCTTCTCCTCGTCAGCGGCGGCAGCCGCTTCGCCCTTAGCGGTTGCAGACATAAGTCCGAAGGATTCAAGCAGACTGAACAAATCCATCTGAATCTTCGGTCCGTGTACGCCCGACGCGTCGAGGTACACCTTGCCGTCAACCATATAAAGTATAATCTTGGACTCGCTTGCCGCACCTTCCTCGTACGTGAAGTCGATGCAGATAGAAGCTTCGAGCGACTTGATTATAGTCAAGAGGTCGAAATTAAGATTCTTGATATCGATATTTGACAAATCGCCAAGACCAAGCGCCTCAGTATCAAGACGGAGTTTGAGGTTTACCATTATACCGTCGTTCATTGCGTCATCGAGCATGAGGTTCAAGCCGAGGTGCGCAAGAATATCAGCCAAGGATACTTTCTCGCTTTCCGCGTCAAACTTGACGTTGTAATCCTTCGTAGAAATGTGGATTATCGGCAACATAAAGTTTGCAAGCGCGTTCTGAATTGAATCCATACCGAACAGCAAGTCAATCACGGTGTTCATGTTGAAGCCGTCGCGGATATAGTGACCCTTATCGTCCTGTACGAACTTACCGTCAGACTTCTGATAGGAATATCTGTCGGAAGCCTTGTAGGAAGCAAGCGTACGCTCGCTGTCGATATAGGTATAGGTTGCACCCGTGCTGTAATCTAAGAGCAGGTTGAGGTCAACCTCGATTATGCGCGTATCGTCACGCTTTGTGAAATGCTCCTTGTAGAGGTCTTTTCCTGCGTGATTTGCGTCTTCTTCGTCATACACGACAAACTCCAACTCGCCGTCTGCGTTCTCAACGAGTACGTACAGCGTTTCGGGTTGCGTGCCTGCGCCAGCCTTATAGAGGTCCTTTCTGCTTATAGCGTTTTCAAGCTTTGTGGAAATGAGGTTGTATGCGTCACCGCCGATACCCGTTTCGATGTCGAGGTCGCCGAGCTTCAACGAGAGTGCAAGCAACGAGCTGTCGATATTTATAGCAAGCTCAACACTCGGGCTTATCTGCAAGTCAACCTTGACTTCCAAACCGAGGTCGAAGCCCTCGATGATGGTGTCGATATCGTAACCGAAGTCAAGCGTATACAGCTTTGCGCCTTCCGGATAGCTTGTATTGCTTACTCTTACGAAGTTTTCGTCCGCAAGCTGGATATAGAGCTGTTCAGTGCCGCTTACGCTCTCCACTTCCGTTGCCGTAACCTTTTCTTTGAGATAGGTCTTTACAAACGCACCATCTGCGCTTGCCTCGAAAGAATCGCCGACCTGTGCATAACGCTCAACGTAGAACTTCGCTTTTTCGTCCTTCGTGTCGATAGCCGTGTAGATAGAGTTTCCACCGAGCAACGTTGCGATAAGACCGACGATGACGTTTTGCGTAACGAGTGCGCCGAGCTTACCGTTTGATATATCGAGCATAATGCTCATCTGCTCTTCCGCACTGAGCGGTGCAACGGGCGCGTCGGACGCAACCATAGCGTCGCCGCTCGTACCCGCGCTTGCCGTCTTACCAAGCAAGTCGGATATGACCTGACAGAGCTGTTGAGCGATATTGGTGTCCTCAATGTAGAACGCTTCCTCTGCAAAGCTACCCAAATCTATATAAACGGTAGGTCCGTTTAAGTATATAGCCATAATATTCTTGTTTTCGAGTGCGTTTGCAAGCTCGATAACAATCTTGACGTCGTTCGGGTTGCCAAGCGTGAGGTTTGCGCCAAGCGTGAGTTTGAGCTGATAGGAAATGTTATCCTGAATATCGATACCCATCGAGATGCCGAGGTTCTTCACGAACAGGTCGATGTAATGCTCCAAGCGCAGTTCTTCATCCTGCTTCTTGATGCCGATATCGAGGCTAAGCTCACCGCTGATAGAGATATTATCAAGGTTTTCGGTACCCGTATAAATACCTCTGTTGAAGTCGGCAGGCAGTACGGAATCATCCGAACCGATACCGAATCTTATCGAAGAAATATTGACGCCAAGCTTTACGGGGTCAATTTGCAGTTGCAATGCAAGCGCATACTTCCAAGCGAAGCTCAGATAGCTCTCATTGGGATTGAGCTTGACGAAGCTGTCGGGTGAGATGTTCTTACCCGCAAGCATATTTACGAGCATCGTGACAAGCGCTTCTGCGAAGTTTACGCTAAGTCCGTTGCTGTCCGCATTTATTTCGCCGACGAAGTTGCTGAGCGTGCCGACAACCTGCGAAATCAAACCGCCCGATTGCTCCGCGCTCGTCGTAGCCTCTTCCTCGTCCTTGCCGCCTCCGATGTTGGACAAATCGAGATTTGCAATAGATACGTGGAAGTCGTCCTTCATATCTATGTACAGCGTGCTTGCGGCGTTGCCGAACGCATTGTCTGAGTATACGAGTCTTGCCGCGAGAATCGTAGCTTCTTTGCGCTCGTCAGCGTTCATCTTATCCGCTTCTTCGATTGCGACGTTGTAAAGCTCAATCGCAATATCAGAGTGCGAGAGGATATAACCAAAGTCTATCAACTGGACGGGAACGTACAATTCCTCTTCCGTAAGATAGCCTACGGTGTTATTTGCAGTATCTTCGGGGTCGTTGTTGATGACGACCTTGACGTAATAGCCGTTTCTGAGAACATACGCAGTGCCTTCGGTGAGTCCGCTTACCTTCATAAGCGCAATGCCGTCCTCTGCGTATTCCTTTACATAGAGCTGTTGACCTGCGTAATCTTCCAACTTCTCGACGTCAACCTGCGTGTACTTAGTACCATTGAGCGTATAAACCTCAGCGCAGACCTTCTTAGCCGCGTCCTCAAAGGAGATAGGCACGAATCTCACGTTTTGCGTGAGGTCGATAGGCACGTTCTGATTGAGTCTGAGATTGAGTGCAAGACGGAAGCCGATATTCGCGCCCGCGGGAACGGGAACGCTGTAATCGACGAGCATATCGTGGAGGAATGAGCCAATCGAGCTTGAATCGTCTGAAATGAATTCAGAGAGCCATTCGCCGACGGTCCAGCTATAACTGCCCGCATTTGCACCGATTGAAATAGTACCCTTTGCTTCCGCAAAGATTGTCGGAAGAACAATATCGCCGTTTTCGTTAAAGATTGAAACCTCGGTGTAGCCGCCGTTTTCGTTCAATGCGAGATACTCTGCAAGCGGCATATCCTTATCGTTGTGGTTGACGGTCAGATAGCCGAGCGAAGTACCGCCTACGTTCAAAGCGATATCCTTTGCATAAATCTGTGCGCCGATGAGGTTTTGATTGTCCTTATCGCCGATGTTTGCGTTAATCGTAAACGCCTTATTATCTCTGCTTTCGAGGTTAGCCCAAGCGACGTCAACCCAAGCGGTTATATCCGCAAGGTCGATACCAGTAAGCTCGAAGAGCATATCCGTAAGTCCCTTTGCGACTTCGACGGTGAAATCGGAAGAAGTGAGCGTAGCGATAATTGAAAGCGCGAGCGCTCTCTTTGCGCTTACATCCATCACGTCGTTATCAGCCGCAACGCCCGCCTCTGCGGAGGACATATTGTTTCCATTTATAGATATATTAGTATTTTGAGCAAGTAATCTAAGTAAGAATTCAAATAAATCGAAGCGCACTTCAATCTTGTTAAAGCCGAAGTTGCTTGCGTCGATGTGGAGAGTCTTGCTCGTATAGTAAATGCCGACGAGCGTGGTAACGTCGCCACCGAACTTCTTGCCCGTAAAGCGAAGCATAAGTTCGGAGCTGTCGTCCTTAGTGTTGACGTTTGTGCCGCCAAGCAGATACTGTACAAGTGGCGACAGGTCAAGACGTGCGCCGAATTGGAGCGCATATGCAAACTCGCCAAGCTCTGAGAACGAAATCGAGGACGTGCTGTAATTTGCCTCGTACCAACGCTGGTCTTTCTCGTCGAAATAGTAGTACAGGCCGTTGTAGTTTGCAGGAACGCTGTCAATGGATTCGAATTCGCCTGTCGGCGTCATCCAGTGCGTACCCTTGTTGCCGAATATAACCTCGGTCTTACCTTCAACGACCGTTACGTCTACGCCGAGCGTAGCGTCAAGTGACACGTAGGGGTTTTTGAGTATTTCAGTAAACTCATACGCCTCGTAATCGCAGTATTTGTCAAGATAGCGCGTGCTTACGTCGGACATACCCGCCTGCAAGCCCGTCACTCCGATACCTACGTCGAAGTTGTCGCCGATACCAAGGCTAAGACCTATACGGAAGTTCTTCAAATTCAAGCCGTCGCCGAGAGTTATATTCAAACCGCCGTCAACGCTCGCGTCGCCGATATCAACCGTAAGACCGTCAATCTTCAACATTCCAATCAATTGATTGAGAAGGTCTGTTGCAAACGTGACGGAGATAGCGTTCTTTGCCGCCGTGAAGCCATTGATGATACCCGCAACAAGCACGAGCAGGTTATCGGTTCCAACCGTAGCGTCGCCATCCTCTGCAACGCCTGCCTCGCTTGCACTGCCCGCACCCAAATCAAGACCGAACATTTCCAAAAGCTCAGCCACGTTGACTGAAATTTGCTTTATGTTCAGACCGTTATTACTATTGTTATTCTTGTCATTAAACAAACTTGCATTTATGTATAAATAACCGTCTTGCAAGTACAGACCGAGAAGCTCCGTTCCGTCAACCTTCTTGATGCTTATCATTGCCGTAGAATTGAGCAAGGAAGAAAGTGCGAAGCCACCCGACAAATCGAGGTCAACCTGAATATCAGCATTCAAACCGCTTTCGATTGACTCCAACTCAAACAGAATGTCAATCAGCAAGCCTTTGAGGCTGTCGCCAAGCTCGATATCCTTGATATCAAGCTTCAACGCCGCAAGCTCGCCGCGCAAAGCTTCGATATTGATGTTTACGTCTGTGGACAGCTTGACGTGCAGTACGTCGGTATTGAGTGCGCCGTCCTTCGTGATTGCGAGATACTCGCCGTCCTCAATCTCCTTAAACTTGCCTTCGAACAGCTCTCTGTCGGAAATAGAACCAAACGTAAGGTCGCCGCCAACCTTCAAGGAAGCGAGCGCACCGTGGTCGTCCACGTTGAGAGTTGCGCCGATACCGAGGGACTTCTTCTGTGCAAAGCCGAGGTTGTTGTATTCGAGCTTTACGTCGGATACGGGGATAACCGCGCCTTCAAGGGCGCTACCCGGAGCAAACACAAGTCCGAAGATATAATCGAGAATGTCCTGAGTGAGGCTCACCGCAATCTTATTGATATTGAAGATGTCGCCGTTCATCGCAATCGTAACGTTGTCGAGAATTGCGCTGATAAGGCTCATCGTGTCGAAAATTTCGTTACCGTCGTCAGCCGTCACCGCAGAGTGCTGTTTGACAATGGTGCCGTCGGAAGCGAACTGTGCATACTGCTCTTCCGCGTTCTTATCGCCCTTTATCGCACCGACGATGGTTTCGAACAGGCTGTCGAACAAACCGTCAATGGTTTCGTTGAGGTTAAGCTCCGTAACTTTAAGCTTCGTATTGTCGTCACCGAACATACCGCTTGCGTCAATATACAGCGCCTCGCGGCTTCCGTCGTAATACGCGCCAAGACGAACCCTATTCTGCTCACCTCTTATTTCGAGCGCGAGCTTTGTCATTTCGGGGTTCTTCGTGTTGAAATCGGCACGGATGTTTATGACGATTTGGTTGGTCTGTTGCTTAAATTCGAGATTTTTGCTGAAAAGTGCCGCGAGCGTACTCATCATACTCTCGTCGAGATTTGCAAATATATTAGTAAACAGTGAGCCGAACGAGCCAAGCACGTCGTCCACCGTCACAGTCATCTCATTCAAGTCGAGGTTGAGCGTGATATTGCCCTCGAACGTGAGCAAGGAGTATTCCTTCGCGCTCTCCTCTACGTAATCGTAGAAGGACTTATCGCCCGTTTCCTTATAGGGGCGCTCTTTGAGCATATCCACGACGCCGATATCTGGCGCGCCCACGAAATTAACCGTGTCGAAACCAAGCTCGAAGCCGATGTCGCTCTTGAACTCGCCGTATTTATTGTAAACGTCAGGTGCAGCAAGAGAATTGAAGTTGACGTCGATATCCGTCGTCAAAGATTTAAGGGCTTTATTTTCGATATCCGCCTGAATATAAATCGCCATACCCGCAAGTGCGCCGAGCTTGCCAAGGTCAAGTCCGACAGCCTTGTTTACGAGGTTGATGATGTCAACTGAAATGAGGGGTTGCAAAAGAGGAAGAAGGCTTGCTACCAAAGAGAGGTCGCAAGGAATTTTGAGAGTTTGGAGTCCGCCGCCTTTTTCGACGAGAGTCGCGTTAGCATCGCCAAGGAGGAGTTTGGTGATGATATTTTCGACTGTGAGGTCAAAATCGAGGGGAATGAGGTTATGTATAATCTCGCCGAGGTTGTATCCGAACAACTGATTGAAAATCAAATCGGAAATATCAAGCCTCTGCATCACGCTGTACAAACCTGCCGCAAGCTTCGCCATATCGATATTCTCGGTATAGACGACGTGTACAGCTTCCTGCTCGGTGTTCATAGCGTGCTTAATTCCGCGCAAATCAACGACGAGCTTACTTTCGTAGTAGTACATACCAGTAAGCAACTTGCCCTTGCCTTCAACGGCAAGCTTGGACAATGCCGCACTGTCCTTTGCGGTGTCGCCCAAATCTGATTTCAGGAATTGACGAAGTTCAACAAGAATTTCGCTCGTATCGGTTCCGTCCTCTGCAAGCAAATCAACCGCGGCGGCGACGCGCATTACGAATACGCTCTCGAAACCGTCCTTATCAAAGCCAAGCACGAACGAATTGTCAACGCTTATGTATCTGCTGTCGTTGTCTTGAACGGATTTGGCAAACGCGGCGTCTTTGAGCATTTTCCACGCAGACTGCGCGCCCATCGTTTCCACATCACCGATATTAGACGATGGCGGTGTGTCCGGTTTGCCGGGGTTGAGGTCTGGCAACGGGCTGTCCACCGTCTTACGGTCGCAGGCAACAAGCCCCGCCGTCATCACGATTACGAGTATCAGCAACAAAATGACCGATAAACTTCTCTTTCTCATACTTTCCTCCGAACCTACGCACACGCCCTCACGCGTGCATAGATATTACATACGTGCAAATTATACCCTATCGAAAGGCAAATGTCAATATTATTTTTGCACCAATATATTCCAAATTTCGCATTATCGTCACTGTGTGAGCAAAAAAAGATTTTTTAACGACCCCGCTCATCTTTTTGCACGCAAAAATTTAGCTTTTCGACAATCTAATCGGATATTTTTACGGCACGTCGCAAATTCGCACTATGCAACAGCCAAATATATTGCAAGGCACAATAAAAAGTCTAAAATCGTCAAAATTCGATATTCTAATGCGGTTATTTTCTTAAAGCAATCGACTTGTTACGCCATAATGCGCCATTCTCAACAGCGACGAGCCATAGCGCAACATTGACAGGAATATTAAAAAATGATATAATTTTTTATTATGCAAGCAACGCAAATTCTCATTCCCCAATACACGCAGGCGAAATATATCCCACGGCAAAAGGAACGCATCTGGGAGATAGATTTCATTCGCGGAATTTGCGTACTTTTAATGATACTTGACCATTTGAGCATACTCATCGGGGATTACTACGCCGTATCGTGGTACGGCTACGAATGGTATGGCATGGGGCTTGGAGATGAGTTTTCCCGTTTTTGCTATCATTGGTCCAACCTAAGCGAAGTGCGCCCTATAATACACAACATCGTTCTCGTATTCTTCTTTGGCATATCGGGCATTTCCTGCACCCTATCGCGTTCTAACAGCAAGCGCGGCGCACAACTTATGATTATCGCAATCATTTACACCATATGCACTGTGATTGGCGAAGAAGGCTTGGGAATTGGCGGAATACTCACTACGTTCGGCGTTTTAGACTTCCTTGCAACCTGTATGCTCTTATACGCACTCATATCGTGGGCTTGCCGTAGGGACGTCTACGCGACGTCGATAGTTGCCGTCGGCATAATCGGAATTACTCTTATTCTGTACTTCTGCTACACGCCGCCAGAGAGTACGCCGAAGATATTTGCAATACTCTTTCCAAAGCAAGATATACACGGAAACGAATCCTTGTTTTACAAACAGACAGACATTTCACCGGGCGATTTATTTACGCTCATTCCGTATGCCGCATACTACTTTTTCGGCGTTCTAATCGGTCCGTTTTTGTATGGCAGTCGTCGCTCGCTACTTCCGAAGCTCTACGGCAAATGGAGCGCGCCCGTGCGTTTCGTAGGCAGACACGCTCTAATCGTTTACGTAGCCCACGTAGCGCTTATGGCGCTTATCTTAGCCATTATATCCTACCTCTTCATCACACCCGGTCAATTCGGTTTTTAGCACGCTTAGCGTGTTTGTTGTTTACAGAGTTGCTCTTTCGAGCTTTCGTATAATACAGTCAATTCCATTTTCAACCGCCAACGCACTTATACTTCGAGGACTTACTGTTTGCAGAGTTGCTCTTTCAAGCCTACTTATAACAAAATCAATTCCCCTATCACCTTATATACACAAAAAAGCGAGAACATATCATTCTCGCTTTTTGTTTTAAGTTTGATTAGCAGACAGCCCGTTGGGACTCCTCTGCAAACAACAGTCACACGAAGAGTGCGTGTTATTGAAGGTTTGCCTTCAAGGTATCGATTTCCTTTCTCAATTCCTTCGGGAGGTCATCGCCGAACTTCTTGTAAAACTCTTCGATACCCTCTGCATCCTGCATCCAAAGCTCCTTGTCAACGGAGAGGAGGTTCTGAATATCTTCAACGGTCATATCCAAGCCCTCGATGTTGATGTCGCTTGCTTCGGGTACGAAACCGATAGGCGTTTCAACTGCGCTTGCGGTGCCTTCCGTACGACGGATAATCCAATCGAGTACGCGGAGGTTATCGCCGAAGCCCGGCCACAGGAAGTGACCCTCGTCGTCCGTTCTGAACCAGTTGACGTTGAAAATCTTGGGTTGCTTGCTCGTCTTCTTGCCCATCTCAATCCAGTGAGCGAAGTACTCAGCCATATTGTAGCCGCAGAAGGGAAGCATTGCCATCGGGTCACGTCTTACGACGCCAACCGCACCGCTTGCCGCCGCGGTCGTTTCAGAAGCCATGATAGAACCGACGAATACGCCATGGTTCCAATCTCTCGCTTCATATACGAGCGGAGCAGTCTTTGCACGACGTCCGCCAAACACGATTGCGTCAAGCGGAACACCCTGCGGATTCTCGAACTCGCTGGACAGGCACGGGCAGTTGATTGCAGGTGCCGTGAATCTGCTGTTCGGGTGAGCGCCCTTTACGCCCTCAGCCTGCTCTTTCTCGCCCCAAGGATTACCCTGCCAGTCGATAGCGTTCTTCGGGGGATTCTTGTCAAGACCTTCCCACCATACGGTGTTGTTTTCGAGGTTGTGGCAGACGTTGGTGAAGATAGCGTTCTTTCTCGTAGAAGCAAGAGCGTTGGGGTTGGACTTTGCGTTCGTACCGGGAGCAACGCCAAAGAAGCCGTTCTCGGGGTTGATAGCGTACATTCTGCCGTCCGCACCTACTCTAATCCAAGCGATATCGTCGCCGACGGTGTGAATCTTGTATCCCTTCTTTGCAAACTCTTCGGGAGGAATGAGCATAGCGAGGTTGGTCTTACCGCAAGCAGACGGGAACGCCGCCGCGATATACTTCGTTTCTCCGTTTGGTTTCTCCAAGCCGAGGATGAGCATATGCTCAGCCATCCAGCCCTCGTGCCAGCCCTGATAGGAAGCTATACGAAGCGCGAAGCACTTCTTGCCGAGCAAGACGTTGCCGCCGTACGCGGAGTTGACGGACATAATGGTGTTGTCCTCGGGGAATTGGCAGATATATCTCTTTTCTGCGTCCACGTCCGCCTTAGCGTGCAAGCCGCGAACGAAATCGTCACTCGTGCCGAGCTGGTCGAGAACGCGCTGACCGACTCTCGTCATAATCGCCATATTGAGAACGACGTAGATAGAGTCCGTAAGCTCGATACCAATCTTGGAGAACGGAGAACCGACCGCACCCATAGAATAAGGAATGACGTACATCGTTCTGCCCTTCATTGCGCCGCGATAGATTTCTTTGAGCATCGCGTACGCCTCGTCCTTTTGCATCCAGTTGTTGGTAGGACCTGCGGTTTCCTTCTTCTCCGTACAAATGAACGTACGACCCTCTACACGGGCGACGTCATTGGGCAGAGTGCGGTGCAGATAGCAACCGGGCAAAAGCTCCTCATTGAGCTTCACCATTTCGCCTGTGGCGACAGCTTCCTTACGAAGCGCTTCGAGTTGCTCTTCACTGCCGTCGATAAGGACAACCTTATCGGGTGTGCAAAGCGCAACGCTTTCTTCAACAAATTTTTCTACGCCTTTGCTGAGAAATTGCATACAATAACCTCCTGTAAAAAACATAAATTTGTTTTGCATTTTTTTGGTTTGACAACCTTATTCTCTTGCGTTTATGCTCCGATAAATGCAGACGCACACGGCGCACAAATCGCACTGATACTTTATTTGCCAAATCAAGAAAATGATACTATATTAAGATAATAAAGTCAATATATTTAATAATTTCAAGGCTCAACAAAAGTTCATAAATTATTGCGTTTCGACACCGTTACATAAATTTCGCGCGTATTTTGACAAATCACTTGTAAATATCCCAATTATCCTGTATCATTGCTTTTTGCAAAGGATTTGCAGTAGGTTATGAGTAGCAGTATGAACACGTCAGCCAATAAACATCATCTTGACAGTCAAGAACAGAAGCTTGTCATACTTTTCGTATTCGAAAAAATGGCGGTACCTCTCTCGGAGGCTACCGTTCTTGACATCTGCACGTCGGACAATAATTGGCTTGACTATATGGACTGCAAGCAGTTCCTTGCAGAGCTTATCGATACGAACCTACTCTATCACGTACCCAAGGCAAACACACTCAACATAACACAGGACGGCATAGGTTGCCTTAGCATGTTCTACGCGCGCATACCTTCGTCCATACGCGAGCAGATACAGGCATACATCAACAAAAACCGTATGCGCTACCGCAAGAAGCAAGCGTATTTCTGCGACTATATGAAAAACCCCGACGGCACGTACACCGTCATAATGCGCATAGACAACGACACGTCAACGCTCGTTGAAATAAAGATGATTGTTTCCAACCGTCAGCACGCAATGTACATCTACAAGAATTGGATAGACAAGGCGGCAGGCGTGTACACTCTCCTTCACGAGCAGTTAATCGAGTAATTTTGCGCCAAACGTCACACTCTACGCGTACACAAAATCACAACTGGTACGAAGTTAGTAAATAATAAGCAAATTAAGATGATAGAGATAAACGCGCAATTTACACAATATTCGTAATACTTCACAAACGGCGCTTAAAACATAGAAAAACGACAGATAAACGGCGATTTTGTCAAAAGTAGTAAGAGGTAGGATTCGACAATGAAAAACGTCCTTATGATTGCAACAGGCGGAACTATTGCCTCGAAAAACGAGGGCGAGGGGCTTACTCCTGCGCTCACTTCTGAGGAATTGCTTGCGTGCGTTCCCGAAATCGCGGAAATCTGTCAGGTTACGACCGTTCAACCCTTCAATCTTGACAGCACCAATCTACGCCCTGCACATTGGCTCAAAATAGCGAAGATTATCGAGGAGCGCTATAACGACTTCGACGGCTTCGTCATCACGCACGGCACGGACACGATGGCGTACACCGCGGCGGCACTTAGCTATCTTATACAGAACTCACCAAAGCCCGTAGTGCTTACAGGCTCGCAAAAGTCTGCATATCTGCGCGATACCGACGCAAGACAAAACCTTCACGACGCTTTTGCATTCTGCGCAGACGATGACGCGTGCGGCGTGCATATAGTCTTTGACGGCAACGTCATACTCGGCACTCGCGCAAAGAAAACTCGTACGCACAGCTATAACGCGTTCACGAGCGTGGACTTCCCAAATATCGCAATTATGCGCGACGGCAAACCCTTCTACTACATCAAGACTGAAAAGGGCGAACCCCGTTTTTACAATAAACTCAACGACAGCATTTTCGTACTTAAAATGATTCCCGGGCTAAAAGCGGATATATTCGACTATCTTGACGCAAGCTGTCAAGGTCTTGTCATAGAATCCTTCGGCTCTGGCGGCTTGCCCGACTACGGCAACGGAGAATTTTTCAAGAGGTTGAAGCAATTCCTTGCAAGCGGCAAGACCGCAGTTCTTACAACGCAGGTCGAGCGCGAAGGTAGCGCACTCGATAAGTACGAGGTCGGGCGCAAGCTCTTGAAATGCGGTCGCGTACTCGAAGCGCACTGTATGACCTTGGAAGCCACCGTTGCAAAGCTTATGTGGCTACTACCCTTCGCCAAGGACGACGAAATAGAAACACTCTTCTACACCCCCGTCGGCAACGATATATTTTGATACCTAAATCAAATCAAATACTTATAACTTATGATTTTTCAAGAATCCGACAGCCGTCGGATTTTTTTGACCTAATAGGTCACATTGCGTACACTTCTATGCTTTTATATTAAAATTAGTCAAACAATTTATATAGGAGCAGCTATGAGCATTGATTTACAACAACTAAAAAACAAATTGGAAATTTTCAACCCTGATAATTATACCGAAGCAGACGGAATCACAAAAGAAAGCTTGCAGGAGAAATACGACCACTGTAAAGAGGTTTACGACACTGTGACGATTCGGGAATTAACACTTATATGGTTTTTACGCAACAGTCGCAAGGGCGTAGATATGTCATTTCTTCACGCCGCCGAGCTAAACTATGAAGCTCATCAAGCAAGTCGCGCTTTATTCAAAACGGAATAATATTACAAATTTACTTCAAACATCAAGCGAAGTATTCCAGCGCTTCTTTATATCCTTCAAAGCCCTTACCACATATAGTCTTTTCTGCGTACATAGAGATATAGGAAAGATGACGGAATTCCTCTCTTGCCGCTATGTCGGTAAGGTGAACCTCTACCGTTGGTATACTCACGGCTTTGAGTGCGTCGAGTATGGCGACCGAGGTATGCGTATACGCACCCGCGTTTATCACGATTCCGTCATACGTGCCGTATGCTTTTTGTATGGCGGTTACGATATCGCCCTCGTGATTTGATTGCCACGTTGTCACTTTTAGTCCCAAATCCTTTGCGCAGGACTTTATATACTTCACCAAGTCCGCATACGACTTCTTGCCGTACTTGTCAGGCTCGCGTATGCCGAGCATATTGAGATTTACGCCGTTTATAACCAATATTTTTTTCATATCATTCACCCGTTTTTATTGTACATCCTTACATATCAAATTTGCTATGAAATGCTTTATTTTGCAGAACGTAATGAGTTTTAGCAGTTTATTCGCCAATCTTGCTCAAAACTTTTTGTATCGCACTATCTAAATCGGAGTTATTAAAAACCGTTATATCCGCAACCGCCTCATATATCGGCTTACGCTGTTCATAAAGCCGCTTTGCCTTCTCAATATCGCTTGAAAGCGGTCTGCCTTTTGTCGCAAGCTCTTCGGGGTTTCTGTATATCAGCACGCAAACGCCGTTTGCCTTCATAAAGAATCTGTTCCTCTCGTCAAGCACCGCGCCGCCGCCCGTAGCTATCACAAGTCCAAGCCGTGTACACGCGCCTTCAACCGCGCGACTTTCAGCCGCTCTGAAATACGCCTCGCCGTTCTCCCCAAAGATATCGGGTATACTTACGCCCTCGCTTTTTTCAATCTCGCAATCGGTATCCACA
The DNA here is from genome assembly GCA_947174215.1 of uncultured Clostridia bacterium. Lineage (GTDB taxonomy): Bacteria > Bacillota > Clostridia > Christensenellales > CAG-917 > CAG-475. Next base: position 6,410 of record CAMWIB010000003.1, on the reverse strand, counting down.
AACTCCCTGCCCATTGCTTTTGCAAGTCGCTTGCCTATCACGCTCTTTCCGCTTCCCGCCATACCTACAAGCACCACGTTTCTGCGCTCGCGCTCTACCTTTGCCGCTACGCTCACCGTCATACTTTCGTCACATTCGGGAAGTCCCACTGCGCGCTGATACAGATTGTGCGCGAGTCTTGCCTGCTCAACGAGCATAAGCAAGCCGTTTGCCGCCTTTACGCCGAGCTTCCTCGCGGTTTTCACGAGTAGCGTTTCAAGCGGATTGTATACGCAATCGAATACGCCTTCAAGTCTTTCAAACCTATCAAGGTCAATCGGCACTTCGTACGCATGCGGCATCATTCCGACGGGCGTTGTATTTATGACAACCTGCACGTCAGTCAGTTCGTAGCAGTTGTCATAATTTATTATGCCGCTTCTCGACACCACGTTTACGCTCACCGCGCCGCCCGTATGGCATACGTATTTAGCAGTCTGACACGTACCGCCGCTTCCCAAAATTAGGACGTTTTTACCGTATAGGTCTATCTCTGCCGCGCGTAGCGCATAGCGCATTCCTTCGACGTCCGTGTTGTAGCCGACAAGCCTATCACCCTCCGTCACGACGGTATTCACCGCGCCTATTGCCGCCGCTTCCTCAGAAACTTCGTCAAGCATAGGTATCACGTCGCGCTTATAGGGAATTGTCACGTTATATCCTGCGTATTCTCTGCCATTCACAAACGCCGCAAGCTCGTCTGTATCCGCGAACTCGCAAACGTCATACACCTCGCGCCCGAAAGCCATATGTATCTCCGGCGACAGCGTATGCGGCAGACTTTTGCCTATAACGCAATATTTCAATTTACGGCTACTTGCTTCGCTCATTTCAACCTCAAAAAGCTTCTTAAACTCTTATTGCCTCTTAAACGACTCTCGCCTCAAAGCTCACTACGCCTCAAAACACACTACGCGTCAACTCAAAGCTCCTCGTACGCTCCGAGGAACTCGAAATCTTCCGCCTTGTTTGCAATCTCTGCAATCAGATTCTGTACCGAACTATTGCGCACGTCCGCTTCAAAGTCAAAATAGAATTTGAACTCAAACGGGCTGTCCGCAATCGGACGGGATTCTATCTTAGTAAGGTTAAGCCCGAGCGCGGAGAACTTGTTGAGAAGTCTGTTCAAACTTCCCGCCTCGTGCGCAAGATTCGCGGCAATACTTATTCTATTTGCACCATCGTACACTTTAAGTTGCTTATTTATAGCGATAAACCTCGTGTAATTGCTATTGCTGTCGTTTATATCCGACTGCAAAATTTTGAGTCCGTACAGGCTTGCGCACTCCTTAGACGCTATACAAGCAACGTCGTATCTTTCTCTATCCGCAATCATTTGCGCCGCCATGCCAGTATTCTCGCATTTTGTAATCTTGACTCCACCGAGCTGTTTTAGGAACTCGCCGCACTGCATAAGCGCTTGCTCGTGAGAAACCACTTCCCTTATATCCTTCAATTCAACGCCATTTTTTGCGAGCAAGCAATGCTTGACTCTCAGCTTATAGCTACGCGCGATATAGAACTTGTGCTTCTTCATAAGGTCGTACACACCAATAACGCTTCCGACCGTGCTATTCTCAATGGGCAGTACGCCAAACTCACACATTCCGTGTTCTACCGCCGAGAACACTCCCTCCCACGTACGGAAGCAGGATATGGACGGAATCTCAAACATCTTATCCGCGGCGATACAGCTATACGCACCTTCCACGCCCTGACAGCCAACGCTCGCCTGTACGGGGAAGGGCTTTACTCCGCTTTCAAGCGCGGAACGAATTTCATTCTTTATCGGCGAATCAACGTTCAGCACGCTATACTGATACGCCTTGCTCGTTTCGAACATCGTACCGAAAATCTGCTTGCCGTACAGCTTTATCTCGTCGGGCATAGCGGAAGCAATGCGGCTTAAAATCTGCCTTTCGCGTTCCAAGTTCTCTACGGGTGTGCCGCTCTCAGCCTTAGCCTTTGCTACGTCGAGCGCAAGCTCCATACGGTTTGCGTACAGCTTCGCAATCTCGTCGTCAATGACGTCAATACGCTTCCTTACGTCCTGCAAATCCATCTTCCACCTCAAACATTTCCCAATTCAGTTTGCCATCGCACGATTTAGCAATTAGCATTTATTTGCTATAATCAGCATAAATCCATACTTTATATGAAAATTTGCTATATAAAACCGTTTATATGTCGGTTTTACCGTACAGCTCTATTCCCTCTCTAAGCTTCAAAACCTCGTCGAGTAGCGCAAGCGCAACCGCGCTTTCCACGCACGGCACCGCCCTTATCGCTATACAGGAATCGTGCCTGCCCTTTATATTCAGCTCGCACTCCGTCATACTCGCCAAATCTACCGACTTCTGCGTTTTGAATATTGACGGAGTCGGGCGCACCGCAACTCTCACCGTGAGCGGCATTCCGTTGCATATTCCGCCGTTTATGCCGCCGCTGTGATTCGTAGCCGTTGTCACCTTATCCTTCTGCACGGCAAAGCTGTCGTTTGCCTCGCTTCCTTTCATATGCGCAAGCTCAAAGCCGCTACCAAATTCAACGCCTTTAACCGCAGGTATCGCATACAGCGAATAGGCAATTTTCCCTTCAAGTCCTTCAAACAGCGCGTCGCCAAACATACCCGCTTCAAGTCCGCTTACTACACACTCGATAGTGCCGCCTACGCTGTCGCCCTCGCTTGCCGCATTGCGTATAACGCTCTCCATATCTCCGCGCACACTCTCGTCAAGCAATGGGAAATCGCTATTTTTTATTCTTTGCTCTTCATCTACGTTCACGCCATTTAACGCAACGTCTTTACTCGTTTTATAGCTCGCACCCTGCACGCCGCCTACGCTCGAAATATACGCGCATACGCGAATATCCGCACTGAGTAACAGCTCTTCGGCAATTCCGCCCGCTATGCAAAGAGGCGCGGTCATTCTGCCCGAAAATCTGCCGCCGCCACTTGAAATTTTTCCGTACTTGACGTACGCCACAAAGTCCGCGTGCGACGGTCTTGGAACGCATTGAGCATTTGTTGAATCAGAATTTGCGCTTGCCGTACCCGCATAGTCATTCGGGCGCACGTTCGTGTTTTTTATACGCACGTCAATCTCACCATCTACAACATAGCCATCGTTAGTCTTTTTTAGACCGCCCACAACGATAGGCTCGTCCGCTTCCTTTCTCGGCGTAGCCCATACGCCGCCGCGACTCCTTCTTCTTTCAAGAAGGTTATTCATTTGGTCAAGCGTAAGCGTACATCCGTTCGGGATGCCGCCAAGTCTTACGCCAATCTCATCCGCGTGAGATTCGCCAAATATTTCAATCTGCAATTTTTCAAAGTTGCCCTTCATTTCTCACCAACACATCATTTTTACGGAAATTATGTCACTGCACGCAATGCTTTACATCTGTCATAATTTTCCGCATCTCAATTTTCCGTCACTATTTTGGCTCCCAACGCTACCGCGTGTTCGACAAACGTCGGATATGATTTAGATATACACTCCACGCCGTCAACGCGGCTCGTGCCATTGGTATTTAATGCCATTACGATAGCACTCATCGCCATACGGTGGTCTAAAAAGCCGTGCGTATGACACGCTGTATGTGCGCGTTCCTCTTTATGCACGGACGGCGCGTATTCTTCATTCACAGACTGCACACATTCCTCACTATCCGCTGACATATGCACACCATTATTCACGGATGGCGTATGCCTGCCGCCGAATATTGTCAGCACGTCGTTTGTGTATTCCGTTCTTATTCCGAAATGGGATAGAAGCGTGCGCACCGCGCTCAACCTGTCGCTCTCCTTATCGCGCAATCTGTCTACGCTTGAAATATGCGATTTGCCATTTGCAAACGACAGCACCGCCGCCATAATAGGCACTATATCGGGACAGTGTTTTGCGTCAAAATCTATCGCGTGAAGTTCGCTCTTTCTTGCCACGACCTCGCCGAAACATCTATTATTATATTCGTTTCCGCTTTCCGCTTTCACGCTAAGGACATTATTATCCGCACTCTCGTCATAGCTAACACTTATATCCGCACCCGCAAGTTTCAGTAAATCGACAATGACCTTATCGCCCTGCAAGGAATCGCATTTCAATCCTCTTACTCTGACCTCACCCGACAGCACGCCGAGCGCAAGCATAAACGCCGCTGACGACCAATCTCCCTCAACCGTCAAGTCTTGTGGCAATATATATTTCTGATTACCCTTGACGTAATAGCCGTAATCCGTCTTTTGCACCGCAATACCAAAGTCGGCAAGGACGCCGAGCGTTATATCAACGTAATTTGAGGACACAAGCTCCCCGCGTATAACGATTTCGCTATCGCCGTCAAGAAGCGGAAGTGCAAACAGCAAGCCCGTAACGTATTGCGAGCTTATGCCGCCGTCAATCTCATATTTTCCCGCACGAAGCTTTCCGCCAGTTTTAAGAGGCAGTTGCCCGCTCTCAATTCTCTCTATAACCGCGCCGTTCGCCGCGAGCGTATTCACAAGTTCGCCAAGCGGTCTGTCTTTCAGTCTGCCCTCGCCTGTAATTACGCATTTAAGCCCGAGCGCGCAGACGATAGGGAGTAAAAACCTGAGCGTAGAACCGCTTTCGCCCGCGTTAAGAATGGGAAGCTCGCCCCCCTCATCAACGTTGATTACGCCATATACGGCACCAAACATACCGCATACACCCGTGCGCATGTCGCACACATGACAAGCTTCAACGCGCATAGCTTGCCCAATTATGTCAAGGCACTGCGCGGTTGCTTGCATATCCTTCCCGCCGTCTTTTACGCCAAGTCTACCGCCTGCAAGCATAGCGGCAATCATAAGCCTATGCGCCACCGACTTTGACGGAGGCACGCATACGCTACCGAATATTTCAGACTTGCTTACAACCACGTTCATATCAAAAACCGCACTTTATACCTTGCTAATATACTCTACAAACTGCTTTATCGTCATTTTGCTCACTTCGCACTTGCCAAGCCCGCGTATAACGACGGCGGAAATATCGCCATTACCTTCCGCCTTTTTATCCATAGCGAAAGCCTCCGACATATTTCTACCTTCTGCCATATCGCTACTCTCGCACGGCAGTTCTATTCCGTACTTCGTGAGCAGACTCAAAATTACGTCACGCTCGTTGCCACCAAGCTCGCCGCAGGCATACGCGGCTTTTGCCATAATAGCTACGCCTCTTGCAACCGCTACGCCGTGCGGAATTTCAAAATCACTTTGCTTTTCAATCGCGTGACCTACGGTGTGTCCGAGGTTGAGCAGTTTGCGAAGTCCGCCCTCCTTTTCGTCAGCAACGACCACGCTCGCCTTATACTCTACGCAAAGCTGTACAAACTCTTCTATGTTATTCTCAACTCCGTCAAGAAGTATTTCAAGTATTCTGCCGCCGACAAGACAAGCGTACTTTATTCCCTCGCCAATACCCGTTTTCCATTCTCTTTCAGGCAGGGTTTCGAGGGTAGATATATCCGCTATAACAGCCTTTGGCTGCCAGAACGCACCGAGCAGATTTTTGCCAAACGGCAAGTCTACTCCCGTCTTACCGCCGACGGAGCTGTCTATCATAGCAAGCAGAGTCGTAGGCACCTGTATGACGTCTATCCCGCGCATATACGTTGCCGCGGCAAAGCCCGCTATATCTCCAACCACGCCGCCGCCGAGCGCGACAACCGCATCCGTACGCTTAAAACCGTTCTCGCCGAGGCAATTTATTATATCAAAATAGGTTGCGGGCGTTTTAGACTTTTCACCAGCCTCAAACACAAAGTCGAAAACTTCAAATCCCGCGGAGCGCAAAGAGCTTTTTGCGCCTTCAAGATACAGTGCGCTGACATTGCTATCCGTAACGATAAGCGCTTTTCTTGCTTTCGTGACGGAGCGCACCCGCTCGCCCAAAGTTTCAAGCACGTCGCTTCCAATCACTACGCTATATGGATTATTCAGTTTGACTTCTACGTTCGTCATATTTTTGTCCTGTTAATATTTGTTTTATCTATAAATTCCGATGTTTATATATCGCATTTATAGTGATAAAATATCGGTTATTTCTTTTCGGCGTTATCCGAGCTTTCCTTGCAAGCGGTGCCGTATTGCAATATTATCCGCATTCTCTCACCGTCGAGGTCTGCAAGCGCATTGCGAAATTGCGTAAGCCTTGCAATGATATCGTCAAGACAGCCGCCGAGATTGTCCGCATTCTGCAAAAACAGCTCCGTCCACATATCGGGATTGAGTCTTGCCACGCGCGTGAGGTCGGCGTAGCTTCCCGCCGAGAATCCAGTATGGCTTTGTGACAGCGGATTCTGCACGTAGCAGTTTGACACGACGTGCGCAAGCTGAGATGTAAACG
>CAMWIB010000002.1 GCA_947174215.1 uncultured Clostridia bacterium | reverse complement strand
TAAATGTACATCAAATCGTGTATTTGAATCACATTCTTTGTTATAGCAATTTACCAAGTTTGTTCATCATTTCACTTTTATGTTCCCATAACGAATGGGCATAGCGATTAAGAGTAATAGTTGCATTTTTATGCCCTAGTATTTCGGATAGTGTCTTAATATCCATACCGCACTCCAGCGCTCGCGTAGCAAATGTATGCCGTAAAGCGTGAAATCCTTTATGAGGAATATCAAGACGTTTAAGTAACAGCTCGAACGTTCGCTGATAACTGCGCACAAAAACTGCTGTTTGTTTGTCTTCTATAACGAAGTTGCTTGTGCCTTGCTTTTTCATTTCGCGCAATAAGGTTATAATTGGTTTTGAGAGAGGAATATCTCGTTGTGAGTTTTCGGTTTTTGGCGTATCCACTATTACACAATGTTTGCCATTAATATTTCCATCGTGACATGTTTTTGTAACGGAAAGCAGAGCGTTATGAAAATCTATATCGCTCCATGTAAGTGCAAGCAATTCGCCTATGCGCAAGCCTGTATATAGGCAGAGAATAATTCCACGCAATTTAGGCTTGCTATGTCCTAAAATATATTGCTCGATTCTCTTTTGTTCGTTCAGCGAAAAGCATTCAACCTGTTTTTCAAAAATTTTGGGACGTTTAATTTTATCTGCTATATATTCTTGATTTATTCCAAATGTATATGCAGATTTCAATGAATTTTGCAGAACTGAAATAATCAGTTTAACAAAGTTCGGCGAAAGTCCGTTTCCCGTGCGTTTGTTTCCGCATTCAAGCAGTTTCGAAATAAACTGTTGCAGCACAATTGGCTGTAATTCTGATATTTCATATTCGCCGAGCGATGGGATAATATGTGCCGATGAGGTTTGTAAATATCGTTCATACGTTCTTTGTTTGCTTGATGTCTTGACATAATGTTCAAGCCATATATTTAACCAATCTTTATACTTCAAAAAGTTTTCCTCCTAGAATGATTAGAATGTGCCGCCCAATAAAGGGCGACACACCTAACATGATTATATCATTTTGCCGTTATTTAGGTTTATTATATTCGGCACAACCTTTTACATATCTTTTATGTAATTCTTTACTATATATCCGCTCCTTATGGCGGTTTTTCATATCTGTCTTTTTCAACGGTTATCCCTATATGATTTAACGGGACTTACTTTCGTTATTTGGTTTTTTGTTAAGTTGTTTTTGTTGCCTTTCGGTTTTCCATACTTCAAACTCTCTTTGTCCTTCTTCGGTTGCAAAGTATGCTTGAATGGCTGGCAATAATGCTCTTGCAAGGGAATCTATCTCGAAGTCAGGTATCCCTGTGTTGTTCTTTTTCTTTCTCGGCATTAATTTTGTGTGTTTTCCTCCTTATAGACTTATTTTACTTTCCGCCTTTGTCGCTGCTGTTTTTCTTTGCTTCATAGGTGTTTTGCTCTTGTTCTTTGCGGATTTCATCTTCTATTTCTTGCAAACGGTTTCTTGGTAGTGACGCAGGTTGTTCGTCCGCAGGAATAAGCGGTTGCAATATAGATGTTGCTCGGAAGAACACTCTGGCAAATGCTTCGGGTTCTTGCGTTCTGAATAGTGATATGGCACTTAACGCTTTGTCATAGTTTTTGTGCGTTCGCTTTTCCTTTTTGTAAGACTCAAACAGATAGTCGTTGTCTTTAAGCAATATTGCATTTTCTTCCGAAAGACTTTTGTTTTCTACAGTGAGCGCAACAATTTGTGCTTTCATTCCGCTTTTGCTGTGTGCAATCTCTCCGTTCTTTGCTTGCTCTAATGCTTGAGAGTAGTCCGCTTCTGAATCACGTTCGGCTACGATTTTATCTCGTTCTGCTTTGGCATTATGGATTTGCTTTACGGTATCATCAAAATGAGTTTCCGCTTTTTCAACCGCTTTATTGATTTGCTTCAACTCAGCTTGTGCGCTTTCCGTTATGCTCTCCGCTTCGTTACAAGCATTAAGAACTATCTTCTCAGCTTTGAATTCAGCCGTAGATAAATGTTTTGCCGAACTGCCTTCCTTTCCTCGTTCCAATCCCCATCGCTTGCCAACTGCTTCGTGAAAGTCTGTCTGCAATTTCGTAAGCTCAGTGCGATTGAATAGGTCTTTACAACATAATCTACCATTCTTTATTGGCATAAGATTTAAGTGCATATGCGGTGTTGTTTCGTCCACATGGACAATGGCAGATATCATATTTTCTTCGCCATATTTATCCGCAAAATACCTTGTGCAATCTGTAAAGAATGCCGACTGTTCCTTTGGCGTTAAGCCTTTGAAAAACTCTCCGTCCGAGCCGATTACAAAAGACGCCATAAGTACGGCATCCTTTCTCGGCTTGGTTGGCAAATTCAATTCGTCTATCCGCTTATTGATAAACTTCGTATACGGGCATTTTCTATCCAAAGTATGATAGTTGTACCTTGTTATTTCACTGGCTATCTGCGGATTGGTTGCTTCATAATTTTCATCTCTTTCATTTTCTTTTTCCACAGGATAAATATCCGTCTTATGATACTTTTCCATGTGGCATACTAAGTAGCTTATAGTTCATTCCTCCTTTAATTTTTTGTTTGTTGCTCTGTGGCCGAAAGCCTCGCAGAGACCACACTTCGCTTGCGAAGTATAGTGGGCTATACCTATGGTATAGATGTTCACCAACGGCGGTATTTTTGTTTACGATTAAGGTGGTCGTATGTTCATTGTTTTTACCTCCAAGTTTTATTTATCTTCGTCCACGTAAAAGGTAGAACATTTTAAAAAGTACGCAAAAAAGTCGCTGATACTTTCAACGTAATCACCGACTCTAACCGTATTTAGCAATGTACTTGCTCTATGGTGGTTAGCCATTCTATTTAATTAAAATTTGCATAATGATAAGAGCCTATCACGGCTCACGAATTTTGCGTACGCTAAAAAACATCCGCTATTCGCAAGCTAAGGCACGGGCGGTTATTCCGCCCAAAACTGCTTTTTCTGGACACTACGTCCACAGCAGAACTGCTACCCATAAAGGGTACAGCAACATAACCTACATTGTTGTGGGAGCATTGTATCATTAACCTTGAATTGTTGCAACAATTTCACGTCCCAAAAATGGGCGTTGAAATGAGTTATTATAAAATGTTTGTATATTTTTGGCGCACGATGCAATAACGTAATCGTATCAACACAATTTAATAAAGTTATTGCATTAAATGGTTGTTTATTGTATAATACTTGCGAGGTGCTTATGATAGATAAAGAGCTAATAGCAAAAAGATTGAGGGAATTACGTGAAGCCGTAAAGCTGTCACAGGCAAAACTATCCAAAGAGATTGATGTAAAACAACCGCTGATTGCAAGATACGAAACGGCTATCAATACTCCGGCTTACGGCGTTCTTGTCAAGTATGCAGATTATTTTGACGTATCGTGCGATTATCTGCTTGGAAGATGCGACCATCCACACGGCAAGTTTTATGAGGGTATTCCAGAGTCCTTGTCCGAAAATCCACAAATAGAAGAATTTGTGGAAATGTGTTTTGACCCCACTTCCGTTGCCAATGCAAGATTGAAAGAAACTATAATTAATATATTAGAGGAGAAACACAATAATGGCTAATGAGATAATACTTAACGAAAGTGAATTTGAAGAAATAATATCAATTATAGAAAACGCCAAGCAGCGTGCAATGAAAGCGGTAAATACCGAGCTTATTGAAATGTATTGGCAAATTGGAAAATACATTTCGGATAAAACTGCTGCTGATAAATGGGGCAAAGGAACAGTAAAGCAATTTGCGGAATTTATTGCTCATAAATATCCTACGATAAGTGGCTTTTCAGCACAAAACATTTGGCGCATGAAGCAGTTTTACGAAACATATCGTGATGATAAAAAACTCTCACCACTGGTGAGAGAAATTACATGGTCAAATAATTTGCTTATTATGGCAGGCTGTAAGACCGATGAGGCACGCGAATTCTACCTTAAACTTTGTATAGCAAATAATTATGGTAAGCGTGAGCTTGAACGCCAAATCGACAGCATGCTGTTTGAACGCACAATGCTTTCTACCGCAAAACATAAAGAGCTGATAGCACAAACCCCTGTGATAGGAAGCTTACGTGATTCGTATGTATTGGAATTCCTATCCGTTCCAGAGGACTATAAAGAACGCGATTTGCGTAAAGCTATAATTGCAAACTTAAAGCAGTTTATTTTAGAATTTGGCAAAGACTTTACATTTATGGGTGAAGAATATCGTGTGCAGGTAGGAAATACAGATTTTTATATAGATTTATTATTCTATAACCGAGCACTTTCTTGTCTTGTTGCCATTGAACTCAAAGTTGGAAAATTCAAGCCTGAACATTTAGGGCAACTTAATTTTTATCTCGAAGCATTGGATCGTGACGTAAAGAAAGATAACGAAAATCCGAGCGTCGGACTGATTCTTTGCACATCCAAAGATGATACAGTAGTTGAATATGCGCTAAGCCGTTCGCTTTCCCCTACAATGGTTGCAGACTATACATTAAACTTGCCCGATAAAAAATTGCTGACTGAAAAGCTTCGTGAGATAACAGAGCTAATTGAGGGTGACGAAGAATGATTACAAATTATCAAACGCTTATTTTATCAATTCGTCACTCTCTGCGCGACCAATTGAGTGGACAGTATGGCCAAAATATATAAGGAGTAATGAATGAAAGCCGTAATTTACGCCCGTTATTCAAGTGATAATCAACGAGAAGAAAGTATCGAAGGCCAACTCCGAGAATGTAAGGAATTTGCCGAAAAGAACGATATTGTTATTATCGGCGAATACATAGACCGTGCTTTGTCCGCAAAGACTGATAACCGTCCTAATTTCCAAAAGATGATTAAGGACAGTTATCGCAAAGTTTTCGATACTGTAATTGTTTGGAAGGTAGATCGTTTTGCACGTAACCGTTACGACAGCGCACACTATAAAAACATTCTTAAAAAGAACGGTGTAAAAGTTATTTCGGCAAAGGAACATATAAGTGAAGGCGCAGAAGGAATTATCCTTGAAGCCATGCTCGAAGGATACGCCGAATATTATTCCGTCGAGCTGGCTGAAAAAATAAACCGTGGTCTTACTGAGAACGCTTTGAAAGGCAAACTCAATGGAGGCAGTATTCCTATCGGTTATGTTCTTACAAAAGAAAAGAGTCTTGCTATCGATGAAGAGACCGCACCAATCGTTGTAGAAGTTTTTACTCGTTATGCGGATGGCGAAAAGATGACTGAAATTGCAAACGACATGGCTTTGCGTGGTGTGAAATCAAAGAACGGTAATCAATTAACATTGCATGTAGTTCATCATATGTTGAAAAATCGACGTTATTTGGGCGAATACCGTTTCCGTGATATTGTTCATCCCCATGCCTTTCCTGCAATCATCTCGGAAGAACTATTCGAGCGCGTTCAAAAGAAAATGGCTAAAAATCAGAAAGCGCCAGCTCGTCATAAAGCCGAGGACGATTATATATTAACTACTAAATTGAAATGCGGGAAATGCGGTTCATTTATGGTTGGCGAAAGTGGTACAAGCAAGACGGGAGTTGTACACCACTACTATAAATGTGCAACCGCAAAGAGACATAAAGACTGTGACAAGAAAAGTGTAAAGAAAGATTGGATAGAAGATTTGGTTGTCAACTACACGATGAATATCGTAATGGACGATGAACTGATTGAAACGATAGCAGATAGGATTATATATTTACTATCACAAGAAAATACGAAGATCCCGCAGTTGCAAGCAAAGCTCAAAGAAGTTGAAAGTTATATCAACAACATGCTTGATGCAATTCAGCAAGGACTGTTCAATGCGTCGGCAAAAAAACGGCTTGACGATTTGGAACAGACGAAAGCGGGAATAGAAACGGCAATTTTAAGCGAACAGTTACAAAAGCCGGAGATAACAAAAGACCATATACTTTGTTACATAGAGAGATACCGCAATATTAACATAAACGATTTAGAAAGCAGGAAGCGACTTATAGATACATTTGTGAATAGCATATATCTCTATGACGATAAAGTGGTATTCACATTCAACTATAAAGACGGAACGAAGGAAGTAACGCTCGAAGAATTGGAAGAAGAAATAAGTTCGGATTTTAAAGGAACGACTCCACCAACCCTACCCGCGTCGAAAACCCTAAACTTCAAGGGGTGTCGGCGCGTTTTTCGTTATTTTTGAGCCATTTTAGATGGCTTTCCAATCCGCCTAAACCCCTGAACGTTCAGTAAAACGCGGCGTGTAAAGATATCCCCATAATACATTGGAGCGTTTGGGGAATTCGGGGCAAAACAGCGGCACTAATACAAAATTCCCAGAAATTCCCCCAACGAATGTTACTATACAAAAACTGAGCAATAGAACATAAAAATGGGACAACTATGTCCTTTATTGCTTAATAAGATATTGCAAAAAAACTCAACGTATGTGAAAATAAATAAAAGAACACATTTACGAGGAAATATGGCTAAAAATCTTAAAAACCCAAAAACAAAAGCAAAACGCATTGGATTGAAATCAACGCTTGTATTTGACGATAAAATTGTCATATCGTCATTTGCTGACGGCAAATCGTCACAAAACTCTTCCAACAAAAATACTGCACCAAACACAGAAAAAATTACGCATTTGGACGGAAAAACAATTGATACAAATCTCCATCTCTTTGAAAGCGTAGACGTAGACGAAAAACATATTGCTATAAAAAGCAAAAACCATCAAATTCATAACGATATTGGAGAAGTAAAATACGCAAATCCAACAAGCCGTTTACATCGGGAAGAGGACGATGACATTGTCGCCGCATTTGGCAATCCCGCAAAATATGTTGTAGGTCAAGATTATATTGGTGTAAAAAGCGCGCTGGAAAAGAAATACTTTGGTATGGAATTTGAAAACGACAACGCGCACGTACAGATAGGATATAACATAGCGGATATAAAAAAGATACTTGCACTGTACATAAACAACATCTCCTACATGTTTTACCATTTGGCGAAGTTCAATATTGATGAGGACGAAAGCGGCAACGCAAATAATGATATTATAGGTACACTGCCCTTTTACAAAACTTTTGACGAACAGGAACCAAAAATTCAAAATTCTATAAAAGCTCTTTTCAAAGGTCTTAACAGCTATTGCGACTATTTTGGCGGAGCGTTTGAAAAAACAAAAAAACGCGATGAGGTATCGAAGCACAACTATGAAGTATTGTGCTTGTTGTCGTACATTCGTCAAGCGTGTATGCACCCGACGGCAAGAATAAGCGACAATGAAATTGCGTCATCAGACGCGATGCTCTATCGCACAAAAAACCTTCTGATGCCTCCAAATCTTCAAGACAGGCTGGACGGTATTTATAATAATTTTATAGAAACATTAAAAAACTCGTTTGTGACCAACTCTGCAAACAACCTATATCTATTAAAACAAATATATGCGGGCAAACTGACTGTTGAAGAATTGAGTCAAGAGTATTTCAATTTTGCTCTGTTGAAAGAGCAAAACAACATTGGTGTAAACCTGAAACAGATACGCGAAATTATCATAGACAGTCAATTAAGCTACTTGCGCGATGACAAGTACAACACTTGCAGAAACAAATTATATAAGATTTTGGATTTCGTTTTACTGCACTATCTAACCGTAGACGACAATAAAACTATTGTAACTGAGATGATAACCGCCTTGCGCTCTAAAAATACAGCCGAAAAAGACTCGGTTTATTTAGATTATTCCAAAGACATTTACAATGGCTGTAAGAAGCTCCTGAATTTAAGTATTGAAGCCATCGAGAAAGAAGCTGAAAATGAATTCAAAACGCTCATCGACGAAATAGATAAAAACAATATTCAATCATCATTAAAGAAATCATTTCAGAATCTCCAAGAAAAACATCCGATATATCCGTTCAGCAAACTACTGTTCTTGATGACAAAATTTTTGGATGGCAAAGAGATAAACGAATTGCTTTGCTCTATGATGAGCAAATTTGACAATATTGCCGACTTGTTTGATATTGTCTGCCCCAAGAAGAACAAGGACAAGTTTTTTGCCACTGATTACGATATGTTTAAGACAAGTCGCACACGTGCAAAAGATATGCGCACTGTCAAAAACTTCGCACGCATGAAGACGGACAATAAACCTAACGATTCTTTAATAAATGCCGCATTTTGTTTGCTTGGGCTTAAAGACAACGCATATAAACCTAAAACAGCGGAATATAAATTCGTATTAAACAACGTGTTGAAATCGCGCAGGTTCTTCTACGTAATCAAATACACCGACCCGCAAAAAGGAAGAGCGATTATTCAGAACAAAGTGCTTGTAGAGCTTGCACTGAAAGAACTGCCAGATTCTCAAATCGAGCGCTACTACAAAACAATATTCGGCAAAGATTTGGATATGAAGCCTATCGACGCAAAAAAGGCTTTAATAGAAAAGATGATGCACTATTCGTCAAAGGATATTGCAGAAAGTGAAGAGGCAAAAGCCTTGGTAGGATTGTATCTGACAGTCATATATCTTGTGACAAAAAATTTAGTAAAGGTGAACGCACGATTTGCAATAGCGTTTTCCTGCTTTGAACGCGACCGTGAACTTATGGAAAACAACATAACGTTTGGCAAAAACATAACGTTCGGCAAAAACGACAGTCTAAATCTGCTTGCAATCACGCGCCACTTTGTTGAAAACGATACCGTCGTCTTCAAGAAGTTTATTGCCGAAACCAAGACGATTGCCAACTTACCAGATGAGCAAAGAAAGGTCAAATTGAAAGCACTATCTGCGATGTGCAAGAGTCAACGCCATTTCAAAAAGCATGACTATGCATGTATTGCAAAGCATCTACTCTGCTTCTTCGACAGCAATGAAATTGATGTAATACAGCAAAAAGACGAACCTCTTCTCGACAACGAGGGCATAAAATTGTGGACTATGGGCAACAACGGCTATATAAGCCCGCTTAAAGCATTCCGCAACAAGGTTGCACACATAAATATGATGAGCTGCTTTGACAAATATATAGGCGATATGAAGCACGCAGAATCCTATTACGGTGCATATTGCTATATTCTGCAACGCATGCTCATAGACGAAGACAACAAACATCTGTTGGACAATTATAAGGCTAAGCTCGAACAATATAAATCCTACAATCAGGATTTGATGAAGCTTTTGTGTCTGCCGTTTGCATACAACCTGCCAAGATACAAAAACCTGTCCATAGAGGCGTTGTTTAACCTCGACACCAAAAAGCCACAGGCAAAATCTTGACAAACATGCTCTCATATTCTAAAATTTGAGGTACAGTATCCGTGTTGTTTAATGCGGTTCTATAACTCAGTGCACTCATCATTACGATAGTACGTAGTACAGTATCCGTGTTGTTTAATGCGGTTCTATAACTATAAACAGCCATCGTTATAAAATGGACGAGTACAGTATCCGTGTTGTTTAATGCGGTTCTATAACCAATAGTTCTTGCTTTACTTTCAAGACTACGTACAGTATCCGTGTTATTTAATGCGGTTCTATAACAGCATCTTTAATAGCTTCGACTAATTGATTGTACAGTATCCGTGTTATTTAACACGGTTCTATAACTACTCACTCTCCTTTCAGATACTCTTGAAGGTACAGTATCCGTGTCATTTGACACGGCTCTAAAACTGTGAGGAGCCCTTGTTTCGAGCTCTTATTGGAGCGAAATATCAATACTGCATCCGTGTTACTTACACGGTTCTAAAACATTTTTTGTTGTCATAATAAATTACTCCCACGGCACTCTGCCATTTAACAAGTGTGGCGTGAAATTTTCGTCTTGACCGCATTAAAGCTCTGCGGTATAATATGTTTGATGCCAATGGCAGATTTGAATGATTGTAAAGTGACAAAGCCTCCGCTTTGAGATTGATATAATCAAAATTCGGAGGTTCCAATTATGGAAGACAAACTGTTTGTTGCAAGAGAAGTTAGAAGGTTGATTGCAAAAATCAACAAATCAACGGCGTTTATTGCAGGAGAACTAAACGTAAGTGCAAAAACGCTAAACAGGTGGTACACAGGCTCATGCCTGCCATCACTGACCAACTACGTTAGGCTTTGTCACTTATGCAATGAACACGCGAGCTAATCGCGTGTTTTGATTATAAGTTATTATTGCAACTGATTATCGTGAATATTTGAACAACGCATATTAAGGACACGTATGTCCGCTATGCCCTTCAAAATATTGTATTTCTAAAAGTATTAGGTTAAACTCAAAGTACAAAATAACTTTAAGGAGAACGAACTTATGTCAGTAACTATAACGGCACACGCAGATTTAAGAATAAAACAAAGATTGGGAATCAAAAGCAAACAGCGCAGAGAAATATGGGCAAACAACGCCTATAATATGGGTAAACGCGAAAACGAGTGCGCAGGTATTGAAAGGAAAGCTTTGCAGGAATTAAAGCTCAATCCAACGCAAGATGGCACTCTTGAAAAAGTACTGTATCAAGACAGAATTTGTATCTTCTGTGATTCAACGCTTGTTACGGTATATCCCAAAAACAATGCCACTGCAAAAATTATGGAGCATAGGCGCGCTTACAACAGGGGCGTGCGCCATACAAAATTTGCAGACTGCTTTGATATGGTAATGTGTTGAAAAAAGTTAAACTAACGTCAAATAATATGCGACTCAGAATACTATTATAATTGTGTTTTGGTCGCATATTTTTTTATTGTCCAATGACAAACAGGCAATGCCAAATCAATATTGACTTTCTTGCCGCTGGGTGGTATGCTTTTGGTGATTTCAACAATTTTATGATAAGGTGAATTATGAAAAGAAACGATATGTGTCCTATCTGCTATCTTCGCAGGCTGTTTATAAAGAATAAGCCTACGAGCGTTGCGCCCAAATTTGAGGATTATGACAGCGGCGTATCTAAGACTCCGCCTATGGGCTGGTCAACTTGGAACACCTTCCGCAATCGTATAAACGAGAACCTCATACTCGAAATGGCGCACACGATGAAGGATAAAGGCTTGATTGACGCGGGCTATACTCATCTGAATCTCGACGACAACTGGCAGTCATCCGAGCGCGACGAGAACGGCGATTTGCAAGGCGATTTGGAAACGTTCCCTCACGGAATACCCTATCTCGTCGGCGAGGTGAACAAGCTCGGCTTAAAGCTTGGCGCATACACGTCGAACGGAACTCTGACCTGCGAGGACCTTCCTGCAAGCTTAGGCCGCGAACGCGCGGACGCATATACGCTTGCTAAGTGGGGAATCGAATATTTCAAATACGACTTCTGCCACAACTATCCTATATCCCGCTATGCACCGCTTGTGTACAGCATAAGCATATCCAAATTCGACGGGAAGGCAACGGAATACTCCGTACACAACGCCGTTCTTCAAGGACTCGCCCGCAAGATGACAGACCGCAAGCTTCCGTGCGGTTGCTTCGTATCCGGTCTTGACAGCAACCTCGGCAGTATCGTATACAACAATATCGAGGTGAGTGAGGACGGCGAATATGTTTTGTCCGTCAACATCAAAAAGAAAGGCAGATACGAAAAGTATCTCATAATCAAGGTGAACGACAGCGAGGAATATGAGCTGAACTTCCCCTCTCAGAAAAAGCACAATACGACTGCGCGCTTCCAGACTGTTGTCCGCTTGAAGGCGGGCAAGAATACCGTCAAGCTGTACAATCCGATAACCTGCAAGGCGGACAGCGAAATGTATCAGTACCGCCGTATGGGTATCGCTCTCAAAGAGGGTGCGGCGCGCGTGGCAAGGGAGAACGGAACTCCGCTTAGACCTATCACCTATTCTATTTGCGAATGGGGTATGGGCAAGCCGTACAACTGGGGCGCAAAAGCGGGCAACCTGTGGCGCACTACTCCCGATATACGCCCGTGGTGGTTCTGGATAAAGATTATCTACAACCAAACCGTGAAGCGCTACAAGTATTCGAGCGCGTCACACTTCAACGACCCCGATATGCTTGAAGTCGGCAACGGCAAGCTTTCCTACAATCAGAACGTATCACACTTCTCGCTCTGGTGTATGATGAACTCCCCGCTTATGCTCGGCAACGACCTGCGCAAGATGAGCGAGCAAGTGAAGTCAATCGTCACCAATAAGAGCCTGATTGCAATAAATCAGGACTCCCTCTGCAAACAGGCAAAGCGCGTAAAGCGCGGAACCGTAGACGTGCTTGCAAAACCGCTTGCGGACGGAAGCACCGCGATATGCTTCTTCAACAAGTCATCGCATTCCGCAAAGATTAGCTACAATATAAATAAGCTTTGCGATGATAAGTACGTTGCTATGAGCAAGAAGTCTAACTACTCCTTGGGCGAACAGTGGAGCGGCGAAAGCCTCTCTACGAGCGGCAAAATGACTGTAACACTTGAAAAACACCAAAGCAAGGTTTATATCGTAAAATAACCTAAAAAGCATTTTATCAATCTTAATGCGACACGTAAAACATCCATTTGCACCAATAATAGATAAACACTGCCGAGTTTTGTTACTCGGCAGTGTTCCGTCTGTAAAGTCCGTTGAAAACGAGTTCTATTATATGCATCCTCAAAACAGATTCTGGAAGCTTATGTCATATTTGCTGAACGAGGACTTCGTAAGCGCGGATATCCGGACTCGTACAACCCTACTCTTAAAACATAATATCGCCCTTTACGATAGCGTTGAGGAATGCGATATCGAGGGTAGCTCCGACACAAAGATAAAGAACGTAATTCCGTCCGATATTCCATCATTTCTTGAAATAGCCGATATACAGCATATCTTTTGCAACGGCGCGGCGTCATATCAGTATCTCACGAAATTCTATCCCGAATACCAATCAATCGCCACCAAGCTCCCGTCCACGAGTCCCGCTAACGCGAAATACACCATACCTATGCTCGCCGACGAGTGGAACGTCATTCTATCATATAATAAATGAACTTAAATATTCATTGAGTATACGAAGCTATATTACTTGCACCAAAACAAATTCCGTAGCGTTATTTAAGTTTTTTGTTAGTTGCTTTTCCTGATAATTTTATAGCCGTTTTCATTCAAAAGCCACCAAGCGTCATCAAGAAGCTGATAGTCGTATTTTATTACGTCATTTTCAAACTCGTCATTTTTATCGCGCATAGTTATCATTTTACGGAACTCGACAAGTCCTTCAAAAGTTGTAAGATTTCCGTGTCTGCGGAAAGCATAGTCCTTGCCGTTTGTGTGCTTAATCTTTCCGTTCACCTCTTTGGCATCATTCAAAATCTGCTCTTTGCTTGAAGGTATCATACCCTTGCTAAGCATAAATGAATTCCAACGCTGATGCTCGTGAATTGCCATAGTCGTTCTTCTGGAATTTGCAAAGTCGAGCGTATATTTCACTATTTTCTTGCCACACGCAGTCTGGGTATACGTAGACGTATCAGGCAAATCGTCTTGCGCATAAATTTGCAAATACTCAGATTCCGTAAGCGCTTCCCCCGGCATATCCTTTTTGCAATAATCAAGACCTAACATATGCAGCTTTGATTTAAGACTCAAACAGCAATACAGACTTGACTCTCTTTCAAGCTGTGACTTCTTGCAATACCAAGCCTCATATGCCGCCCTGCGGTTGTCCTCTATCAGCTTATCGTCAATATATTCAATTTTCTCGTGCGTGATAGTATATTCCAAATCATATATTTCATTTCTCATCTGCGCCATACGGAAAATATTGTCGTTCGTAATTTCGGAAATATCGTACACTTCCTCCTGCTCGTTTGCAAAGAAATAACAGTTTTCTTTTGCGACGAATTCCAATTCTTTATGAGCGGAGCGCGACTTAACGAAAATCGTGAAATCGACGTTCCATTCCCTGCGCTTCTCTACAAGCTTTTGCGCCATATCGATATTTTCAAGGTCTGTTCCAAACGCAATGATAACGAAGTTAGCATTGTTTTTGCCGCGCGAAACAATACTTCGAACCTCGTTGTAGAACGTATTATCGTTTATATCAAGCTGACAATACTCTTCATTTGCAGGACTCTCGGGAAGCGGAAGATATTCGTCTGAATTAAGGTTTGCGCATTCGTTCTTAAATCTATAATAATTATGGTTAAGATTCTTATTGTTTTCTGACTTCGCTTTATCAAAGATATAGTAGTTTACAGGTTTGAGTTTAATTTCGCCATCAGCAGACGTCAAAAACTGATTGTTCGCAACAGACGTCAGAAACACCTGTCTATTCGTCTTGCCGAACCCAATCATACATACGTTGACGTCCACGCCATCTCTCAGCAAAGACGTATTATAATCGATATGTGTTTCATTCATAAACCGCGTGAACGGATAGCGGTCTATAAACTCCATTGCGATTTTTTGATACTTATTGATATAGTGAATACATCCAAACCCACTTGAAACGATATCCCCGTATAGCGCCTCGTATCTTGGGTCGCCGAACACGAACACGCTCAGCTTGCGGAAGATTTGCTTTCTATCCTCTTCGGAATACTTGGTCAGTTCGTTTACGAATACTCGGCTGAGTGAAAGATTTTTTTCATCGTCTAAGCTATTGATAATCGTAACGCATTTTTTATCTTTTTTGCGTATCTCTTTGATAATTTCCGCTATATGCTTAGAATGCGCGCTACTTGAAATAAAGCTAACCTTCTGCGAATAAAGCGTCGCGCAATCCTGTTGAGAGATTTTGTCTACGATTATTTTATCGTGTTCGCTATCGCTGTTAAATATTGCGAGGCTACTTTGGTTATAACCGAAAATTATCAGCTTATCCTTGGGGCTGAATTTTGATTTTATCTTCTGTATAAACTGCCATATCTTCTGACAGAAAATCGACAGTGCAAATAAAAGCGCATTGATTGCGATAAGTACGTAGCAATAGTAAACCGTTACTTTATAGAACAAGTTCGCACTCATCAACGCGCTTACGCTTGAATTTTCATATTTCAAAACGACGAGGTTGATTATCTTATTTATCGCACTGAAAAACGCGTCAAGCACCGGTTGATGCGCATAAAGATGTCCTATGAAATATAGCGGAATCGCAGATAAATATATCAATACGCATTTGCCTTTTTTGAAGCTTCTTAGAAAGGCGATGCGGTGCGCTCTGTCCTTTATGCACAGATTTATAATAACGTACAACACTTCCGCAGTAAGAAGCGCAAAACAAATCGCAGTAACCAAGTTATAGCCTATCATTTTATCTCCTTATGGATTTGATGCAACGCACCAAGTCCTATCTACTCAGCGTATTTACCTGCTCTCGCAAAGATACTTTATACGCTTTCCTGCCTCTTCGGATTGGCAGATAGCGTCAAACGTACCGCCGCGATTTATTGGGTTTCCATCAGCGTCGTTCAAATCAAGTTCCTTACCGTCCCACATAATCAAAAGCTCGTCGCATTCCTTAATAAGCGTCTTGATTATTGCAACGTATCTGCTCTCATTGTCAGGCTTTACAAAGACTTCCTTTGCCTGTCCGAGGACTCCCATAAGCTTTGTCCCGCCGTCCTGATGTTCGGTCATAAACTCTTCCCATTTACATGGCAAAACCGCAATGAGGTCTACGCCGCATTTTAGCGCTTCCTCTGCGAACAGCAAATCTGCGCCCTCCGCGCAACCGCTATATGCGGTCAATTCGTGATACTCTTGCAGTCTTCTTATATATTTTCTGATATCCGAACGAACCTTCTCTTCGTCAAAGCCTTTTATGCGGGTGAGGTCACGATGTCCAAGACCGGCTATCGTCCACTTCCTATCCGGCACGGCATTCGTGCGATAGATTTTAATTCCGTAATTTTTAAGCTGTTTTACCATGTTGTTTACGGGGAACATATCCTTACTCTTTGCGTCATCGCTCAAATCGCAAAACGGAACTATATTCTTGTGTAGGCGCTTAGCTTCACGGTCTGTTCTATCCTTATAGCTCGTTTCATCGGCAATCTCTCCGTCCTCGACCTGTCTGCCATACTTCCAGCCCATTCCTATCTTTTCCGCAACCCAACGAATATGCTCTTCCTTAGCAAGATATAAAAGCTCTTTTTCGGTAAACTCCTCAACTACGGGGTAATCAAGCTTTCTATCGCTGAAAAAGCAATTTATCTTATGCAAGTGCCTTACGTAATCCTTTGCCTGCGCGACGTTGGAAAGCTTATATTCGAGCGTAAGGCTGTCAAACGCAGATTGCATATATTCTTTAATTCCCGCATTTTTGCAGTCATTTTGATAACTCGTATTTATTGTTTCCGCAATTTTACATAGGTCAATAAACTTGCTGTCAGACAGATAGTCATACACCTTCTTGTCCTTATGCTTCTTTTTATGTATAGCAGTAAGAACGGCTAATTCATCGGTGTCTATCACGTCTTTATTTATATCGGCGACGAGCTTATCGATTTTTTTCGTATCATCGGGCTTGCCGTCGTTAAAATAATACGTCATTGCTATATGGTCGTCGTCAACTTCAATATCTATATCCCATGCAAGCTCCTGCATTTTGCTTATCTTGCCGTATGGGACCCTATCCCAGCATTGAAGCTCATCGCAAAGCATCAATAGATATGCAAGAGGTTGCTCTTTTAGGCGCAAATGATGATAAAGATTCTTGCCCTTAATTTCATCTCTGTAAGTATATTTATAGAATGAATTATGCAAAAACATAGCCATAATCGCGTCGAGCGTCGGCTGGTCAAGAACGAACTTAGTATTTTTCAGCAATTTTTTCAAAACCAACACTGCGGAAAAATAGCCGTGGTCCATATATTTGCCCTTAGACTTTGTGACTTGGTCCTCTATTACGGTACTTACAATTCTTTCATCCAAATTATCAAAGCCCGAAATCGCACCGAAGGTTTTGAGTATCTGAGCCGCAAATATGCTGTTTATGTCCTTTTTACCCGCAGGCATAAATCTTTCGCATCTTTGCACCTCGTCGTCAGAAAGCGCGACAAACCCTTCGAGGTTCGCATACTGCATCTTAATTCTTTTAGAATCGTCCTTTTTTGCTTCATTTATATCAGCACCGTCGCCGCTATTGCCGTCCGTTCTTTCTTTACAGTTGTCGATTTTTTCATTGTACTCGTAAACCTGCGTATACGATATTTCATACGGGTATCCTACGTCATGGAAAAGACTTGCCATTCCCCAATACTTGATGAAATTGCAATACAGCTTTTCCGTTCCATAACGGAATGCAAACGCGTCGCGCATATTCTTGTTGTTCATAAAGATTGCAAGCCCAAGCGCAAACACGTATGCCGAGTGTGAATAATGGTCCCTGTGCTTCTCCAATAGCGAAGCGCTTGTTGATTCATGCTGATAAAGAAGCTTCAACAAGGAATCTATTCCGTTTTTATAACCGCCAAAGGTTTTGAAAATTTCCGCATAGCAAAAGAAAACGTCAAAGGCGTCATCTCTTGCTCCTGTACGCACGAATCTCGTAACCGCATTCTTGAAGCACAGCGCGTCAATATCACGGTTGAAATTGCTCGTACAGCCGTTATCCTCAATTACGTTATCCGAATCGTTAACGTGCAACAGTCCTTCTACGTCGAAAATTTCCGAGCTTAAATCGATAAGTGTTTTCATAATTATGCCCTTCGTAAATTTTAATAATTATAACATTCATAAATACATATTGCAATACATTGATACGCCATATCATACTTTACTAATCGTTGATATCTCCATTTCAAAACTAATAAAAACCACGGTTAATATCATAACCGTGGTTTTATCTGATAATTTTTATCATTTCAACCGTTGAATTGAAATATTATTACTCTTTGCCGCTTACGCCCTCGTAGTCGTAATAGTTCTTCGGGGTGCAGGTGAAGTTGAAGCCGTTCTCATCTTTTTGACCGTCCGCCAAAAGGTTGATGACGGTGCAACCACGCTGCAAATGCTCTTTGTATATTCCGGGGTACGCGAGATAGTCAATGCTCATGCCGTAGGTAAGACGCATGGACTTGCCGTCCTTCGTGTACACAACGGAGAAGTTGTTGTAGTGGTCGTGTCCGCAGAACGTACCCTGCAAGCCGTGGTCTACACCCTTCTCGAAGAGTTCATCCGTATGCAAGCCGCAGAATACGCCGTACGTTCTCTGTCCGTTCTTCTTGCCGTCAGACTCGCCCATAGCGCCGTAGAGATACTTGACGTGTTCGGTATCGACGATGTCATGCTCTTTACCGCTCTTGCCGTTGTTTGCCTCGAAGATTTCCTTCCATGCTTCACGGTACTCAACAAGCGGAATATGGAAGAATGCGAGGTTTGGAACGTACTCGTCAACGCCGCCGTTATTTACGTTGGCTTGTTTGAGCTTGTCCATTTCTTGGCAGTACCACTCAACCTGACTCGCGTGAATGTTGTCGTATTTCCAAGCCGCGCCGAAGTAGTCGCCCTCGATGTAGCTGTGGCTGTCAAGCGTGACGAGTGCTTGCGTAACAATACCCTTGCTGTTCTTTACCTTGATAATGCTGTTGCCGTAGCCGCGCTCTTCACTGGAAAAGCCACGGTCGAACAAGCAATATTTGAAGTTCTGGCTCTCGTAGTACTCGCAGATATCCGCTCTCGTATGCGTACCGTAGACCTCGGTATCGTGGTTGCCGAACGCGAACGTCCAGTATACGCCAAGGCTTTCCATAAGGTTTGCGAACACCTTCGTAGCGTTGAGGTTGTTGAACGTACCTGCTTGGAAGGGAACGGGATATGCGATATCGCCCGTGATGATGACAAGGTCTGGCTTTTCCTCACCTATCATCTTCGCAACGGCGTTCATCGCCCACGTGTCCTTGCTCTGCGAGAAGCTACCCGCTCCGATATGTACGTCCGTAAATTGAATAACTTTGAAGTCATCATCCGTGATAAACGTCCAGTAGCCGTCAGTATCTCTTACGAGATTTCCAACCGTCGCTTCGTTTATATTGTCAACCTTGACAAACTGCGCGCCCTCTGCATACTGAACCTTTTCATAGCTGGTTGCCGCTTTTATAAGAGCTTTGACTCCCACGGCGTTTGCAATTGCGCAACTTGAAATGAATATTGCAAATACAAGAACAATCGCGCCTGTAATGATAAGCGCCTTGATTGCACGCTTTTTCTTCTGCTCGGGTGTGAGTTTCTTTTTCTCTTTCTTCTGTTTGCCGTTTGAGTTTTCTTCCGTAGCCGCTACGTTTTTCTCAACCGACACATCCTGTTGCTTTTCAGTATCGCTCATAAATGCCCCCTTTGGCTGTACTTATTATAATATATCATATAGCAATATTTTCTGCAATACCCTCATTCTGTCAATTTTCGGTAATATTGCCAATATCTTCGTTTTCTCCGCAACTTTCAACAATATCCTGCTTCGCTCGCGGCACAATCCATACCTGCGCGGCGCATTCCTCACTTATATGCTCGTGCAACTCACGCTCCACCGCCTCGACCTCTTCAAGCGTAACGCCGTCCTTGAACACAACCTCCGCCGTACCCGCCTTTGCTCCGAAGCCGTAATCGTGCAAGGTTATGCGCCCTACGCTATCTATCAGGGAATGTTCGCCACAGCACTTGGAAATGAGCTTCTGCTCGTCCTCACAGCCGTCACCCTTGACGACGCACTTCACGTTGTCAATTATCATCTTCACCGCGAACAAGACTACAAGTATGCTTATAATCATTCCGAAAATCGCGTCTACCGCATAGTCAACCTGACTTGATACCGCAAAGGATACGAGCGACGCGGAAGTTATGCCTACGTCCAAAAAGCTATCGAGCATTAGCGCGGATATCGCCTTGGATTTCAGCTTTCTGTTGCAAAGCATATAGAATATTCCGAGCGCAAGCTTGACAGGCACCGCAACGCTAATGAGTACGCAGTTCTGCCAACCGAACCACACAGGCTCTGGCATAGCCATACGGTTCAGCGAACGCACGAAGAACAAACCGCCCATAACCACCGATACGACGGCGACGATAAAGCCAGACAGATATTCACTCCTTCCATAGCCGAACGGAGCGTTTTCACTGCGCGGAATAAACAACACGGCAAACGCAATCACGGTGATTATACACGTGATTATGTCAAGTAAACTATTGATTGCGTCAACCATAATGCAAATGCTGTTCGAGCTAATACCGACGTACATCTTGACGATTGCAAGCGAAACGTTTACGGCTATGCCTACACAGAGTAGCGCGATTGACTTTTTTATTCTCTGTTTCATATTAAAATATATTTTACCATATCCGCCGAGCTTACGCAAGACTATAAGCGCACACGCTTCGCGTGATTGAATTATGGTTATCCACTTAACTATTTTTATTGTAGTAAGTTGCACAGTACAGTTTTCGAATGACCGCTCGTCGTTTTCACGCTCAAAAAAATTAATTGAAATATTAAATCGCGCTATCTGGATGCAGTACGCGAAAAAGTCCTTATCACATGCCGCCCAATGTACTTTCGTACATGATGGCGAGGGATAAGGGCTTTGACAAAGTAATGCGCCAGATAACACGATTTAATGATTTAATATTGTTTTAATTGTCAAATGATATTATAATAAAATATAACCCGCATAGGAGGTTTGAGATGCGAGTATTGCTTGTCGAAGATGAAAAGGAGCTGTCGCGCGCACTGGCGAAAATGCTTGGGAAGGACGGCTATGACGTAGATTGCGTATACGACGGAGTTGACGGCTTGAATTTTGCGTCCATAGGAATATACGACCTCATTCTGCTTGACGTAATGATGCCTAAGATGAACGGCTTTGACGTTCTGACGGCTCTGCGCAAAAAGAAGATTGACACACCGATAATTATGCTCACCGCCCTCGCGGACGAAAACGACAAGGTTATGGGACTTGACAGAGGTGCGGACGATTACGTTTCAAAGCCGTTTTCCTTCAACGAGCTATCCGCGCGTATGCGTGCAGTACTCAGAAGGCGCGGCAAGCTTGTGAGTGATAATAAACTGGAATACGACGAAGCCTCATTGGATTTAACGACTTTTATGCTCAGCACTCCGAGCGGCGAAATTAGCCTTACCGCAAAAGAATTCGAGCTTATAAGATATATGTTCGAATATCCCAAGTTTGTCGCAACTAAGGAAGATTTGATATTGAAGGCGTGGGGACTGAACAATGAATTTGAATCCAACAACCTCGAAGTGTATATGTCATTCCTGCGCAAAAAGCTACAACACCTTAACGCTTCCTTTACCATAGAATCCGTTCGCGGCGTGGGCTACCGCCTTGCGAGCAAATCTTCGAGATAAACGAAGAATAAAAGAAAGAGCATTATCAATGTGATAGTACAGCTAATAATGTTGCAATATCGCATAAAATACGGTTTATATATCGAAAACGATAAGATAAAGCCTTGATTGAGCAAAATGGACTTACTCAGAAAACAACGTGCCAAATTCACAGCAGTAACGACGAGTATTGCGGCAATTCTGTTGCTGGTGATACTCGGGGTTCTGTTTCTGATGATTTTTGAAACGACGAATATGTCCGCAAGCAACGCTCTTGACAAGGCGCTATATTCCAGAAACAATTACACCGAAATACCACAGCAATCTACACGCGCATTTTACGTTTTTCTCAGCGCGAGCGGACAGACTATCGTCAAGGACGATTTATCCTACTATGATAATAACGTAGATGAGATTGTATCGAAGGCGAGCGAAGTGAAACAAGGTCGGTTTAAGGTGGGCGATTACTACTTCATCTGCGACAATATTGAAAACGCAAACGGCACGCTGATTGCAGTGATTGACCGTAGCGATTATCACGAACTGATTATCAACACAGGCGTACTTCTCGCCCTACTGTACGCGCTGTTCACCACAATCGTTGCCTCGCTTGCATACATCATATCGGCAAAGATTCTGCGCCCCGTCGCAAAATCGTTTGAGAAGCAACGCGAGCTTGTCGCCAACGCTTCGCACGAGCTAAAAACCCCACTTACGGTTATAGCCACCAACCTGAACGTCATAAAGTCGGAGCCTGCAAGCACGGTTGCGGAAAATGCGGAATGGATTGAATATATCGACGCGCATATTCTGCGAATGAAGAACCTGATACAAAACATGCTCGAACTTTCAAAGCTTGAACAGTCCGAGCTTCCAAAAGAGGAATTGGATATCAGTATAGCTTGCGAGGGCGCGTGCCTTACGTTTGAAGCGACCTGCTTTGAAAAGAACGTACGCCTTATCACCAACATACAGAAGAGCATCACCGTGTACGGAGATAAAAACGCGCTTGACAGGCTTATAGTAATATTGCTTGACAACGCCGTAAAATACTGCAACCCGGGCGGCAAAGTCGGTGTGAAGCTGTCCGCAGACCAAAAGAAGGTACGGCTTAGCGTGATAAATACGGGCGTAACCATCTCAGCCGATGAAGCCGAACACGTCTTTGACAGATTCTACCGCGCAGACACTGCGCGTAAAAACGAGGATAAGCAAAGCTTCGGCCTTGGTCTATCCATAGCGGCAACCACCGTCAAGGCGCACGACGGCACGATAAGCTGTCAAGGCGTCGATGGCAAGGGAACTATATTCAGAGTATCCCTGCCAATCGGAAAGCCAAAGAAAACCAAAACGAAGAAATTTACAAAGAAGAAAAATAACAAAGAAGAAAAATAACCGCAAATTGCGGTTATTTTTTTATATTTCAATTTTTAAGTAATCAGGTTTTATCCATCCTCGTCTACGCATAAATTCACTGACAAAGAAACAAACGACAGCGGGAATAATAAGCATACATAAAACAATTCCAACGCCTACTCTCCAATCTTCAATATTAGCAGAGTATTTTATTATGTCAAAAATACCAACCAAACCGCTTGTTCCCATTCCGCCACCAGAGCCACCACATCTAAGTGCAAATACGCAAGTAGAAAGCGGTCCGGCAATTATACTTGCAATAATTGGCGGAATAATAATTTGCGGATGACGCATTAAGTTTGGAATTTGCAACATACTCGTTCCTAAACCTTGCGCAATAAGTCCTCCCCATTTGTTTTCACGGAAACTCTCAACAGCGAAGCCAACCATTTGACAAGCACAACCTACCGTCGCAGCACCGCCTGCAAGCAAGATTGCATCGTAAGTTGCAATATCTACTGTGCCTTCCGTAAATCCCAAAATTATCGGGGTTGCTATTGCCGCCCATATTGCGGCAGAAGATGTCGGCAATGTCAATAGAACTCCCATTATGACAGCAACTAATATTCCCATAACCTCAGGCGTAACCATAGTCGCCAATGCAACACCCTTGCCTATGATATTAACAAACTGTATGAATGGCCACGCAACATACATCGACAACATAGATATTATCATCATCGATAAAGGCACGATTACTATATCAACTTTTGTTCTACCACAAATCAAATTGCCTAACTCGATTGCCAAAACCGCTACTACATACGCTCCGATAGGATTGCCGGGAACACCCAGAGAAATCGCAAAACTCCCCGCTATAATCTTATCAGCAAATGCACCCGCCATACCAGCGACTGCCGCGGAGAATAAGACTAACTTTTTTGCGCGCAAAGCGTGAGCGATACCAATTCCTATTCCTGCACCCATCAATGTCTTTGCAATGTTCGCAACAGAACAAACAAAATTTCCAACTGCAATGCCTGCACCCGTATTTGCTTTTAATATCCATTCGCCAAACATAGCAAGAATCGTACCCGCGATAAGCGTGCAGAAAAGACCTTGCGACATACCCGTAAACGCGTCAATGAAATATCTCTTGCACAGTCTTTTGAGAAGTGCGGCAAAGCCTATACCCGACTTATCGGCGTGTGAATAGTCGTAAAGTATACCTCTCTTCTCCTCTTCGCTTACCTCATCTGCACTGCCCTCAATCACGTCACAGTTCCCACTAATGCAAGAACGTGATGAGTTATCCGCATTTTCGCGCTCGGATTGCAATGCGTCAGCTTCATTTGTTTGCAAGTTTTCGTTTTTGTTCAACTCATCCATAGTCATACTCTTATCCCACAAACGGTGACGTATGTGAGAACCCTATAAAAATGTGCGCCCTTAGCGCACAGTGGTTACTTTCCGACGACGGTTTTAATCTCAATTTCGGAAGAGGTTTGCTGTATGGGTTGCTCGTCCTTCGGCAGAGATATGTTGTCGTGCATAAGTTTAAGCACGGTCCCCACCGTAACGGAAAACAGTTTTTCTATATCGTTGCGCTCCAACACGCGCCCGACGCTCCTATTCTCGTCTGCGACGATAGCAGACGTAGGATTGCCATTCAACGCGAACGCGTCGGATATATTGCCATATATAGAACCAATCTTTTGCGAGAGCTTGTCGTGCGGCTGAACGACTATATCAATCTTCTGCTCGTACGCGCTCGAACGGATGAGGGACACCATAGGCGTGGAATAGTTTATTCTACGCAGGGAGTTTCGCTCCATAATTTTCAAATCGCCGCTCTCAATATCACCGATACAAAGCACGCACGCCGAAGCGTATTCGGGGTGAGATTTCACAAACGCTTCTGAGCCGCCGTGCGCGGAGTTCTCTCCGCCAAGCGAAACGTATACCATACGCACGTCGTCCGCAAGCATATCGGACTTTTCCACGAAGTACGCATACGTTGCCATAGCGACAGACGTAGCAACGCCGTTGTTCTGCTTGGCGTGCTTTTCAAGCGGAGAAAAACGAAGCATAGTTATAATCGTGCCGATTACACCGAGCAATGCGGGTATCACAGTAAGCGCGGTTATCTTTGCGGACGTATCCGTCCCAACTGCCATCTTGATGATACAGAAAAGCACGAACACTACTGCGGTAAGCGGAATAAACACGCGCGCGAGGTCGTTGATAAAGCGTTGTTCCTTGAAAATATTGCCTGCAATCGCGTCGTGATTATAAACTATTATAATAGTGCGCTCCTTGCCCTTTGAGTCCTTATTCTTAGAAAACTCGCTTACTACGTTGTACGAAACCTTAGGGTAAAGCATCTTCCTAATCTTGCGCTTTTTGCCGAAGTGCGCGGCGACGAGGATTCCAATACCCACGGCGAATACTGCGAGCGCGAGAATTGACAAAAGTATACCCGCAAGCTTATTGCCCGCAAAAGATACGAAGTATAGCACGTATGAGAACAAATACCAAAATGCCAAAAACGAAAACGAACCTCTGCCAAACAAAGGATATGCGCGATAAGCTTCGAGCCTTGCCTGTGCGCCTGTTTCGTCTGTTATAGTCTGACGGATTGCGCGGGCGCAGGCCGTTTCATTGACGGAGCCTGTAAGACGGTTGCGATACTTTCGGAGCTTAGATGAAAACTCGCAGATAAAGTCCACGCCGTCGTGTAAGTCCTCTTGAGAAACTACGCTGTTGTCGGTATCAAAAATTCCCATAAGCATATTATAGTAAAGTCGCGGATATTTCGCAAGCTAAAACGCACACTTCGTGTGTTTACTGTTTTCCAACGTTTTCTATTTGATGACATATTATGAGTTATAACGAATAGCAGGCTATAAAAACAATATCCCCACACGTTCTGTGTGGGGATATCTGATTGTTTCAATCGAATGAAGAATTATTCTTCTTCGGGGAAGAAATCTGCGATGTTCTTCCATGCGCTCGTGTCGTCGCCGTCCTTAACGAGAGCTTCATACTCTTTGTAGAGGTCAGTCAAAGGAGCGGCAGTGGTATCGATAACTTCGAGCTTCTCCGCGATTGTGATGTGGGTGTCTTTAACCTTCACGGTTACGCTGAGATGCAAACCGTCCTTAGCGTCGCCCTTGATTTCAACTGCGCAGTGGAGAACTGCGACGATAGCCTTGTCATAGTACGACGTACCTGCTTTCACGTCTTCCTCGGTAAGCTCAACACCTGCAAGTTCAACGTGCTGTGCGAACAGATAGAGAGCCGTAAGCGCGCAGTCCTTGATTGACGGCTCATCAGCCTGAACCTGAACGTTGCCGTTGGGGTCTTCGGGCTTCTTGAAGCCATCCTGAACCTTGGTGAGTATCGTGGTAAGCAATTCACCGATGGTGTGCTTCTCGGGGTCAAGCGGAGGATTGTTGAGCATATTCACGAAGAACTTCTCACGCTCAGCAACAGTCCACGTATAGTCCTTATTGCCAGCATAGAGAATATCGGTAAACTCTATTGCAGATTTCAAAACGTCATCCGTAGAAACGACGAGGTCGTTGTTCGTCTTGACGTATTTGAGAGCCGCCTTGACTGCATTGAAGGTCTTAATAACCCATTTCGCTTGGGGCTTATCTGCTGCTGTAACAGCACTTTCATTACCGCCGAAGAAGCCTTCTGCAATCTTGACAACCATATCATGGAACTCGTCTGCGATATTGAAATCGCTGAGGTCAAGATAGAAGCTGTTTACGCCGTCAAGACCGAAGTCTTTGCCCATTTCTTTGAGAGCCTTGACAACTTCGCTTGCGAGGTTCTCTTCTACCTGAACTGCAAGCTTGCCATTTGCGAAGCTCGCGTGAACGATGTTCGTAACCTTCTTTGTGCCAAGGTCAACGAGTCTGACGTAAGCATAAAGCTGAGTCTGGTTTGCAACCGCTTCCGCTTTTTCAACGTTAGCGACCGTTCTGCCGTTTACGAGGTCGATTTGACCTTGTACGCCGATTTCAACTCTGTGGTTGAGAGTGAAGGAATCTTCCTTATCTGCACTCGTTGTGCCTTCTTCGACACCAAAGAGAGTGCTGAGGTCCTTAATCGTAATGCCGCTGACTTCGAATGCCATCTGCTCGTCGAGAGCGATGCTCGTCTTGTAGTCTGCGGGATTTATCTTAACCTTGTTCTCATCGTTTGCCTTTGCAATCTTCAAAGAGCTAATCGTGATTGCAACCTCAGGGATAACAGTCTGTCCAAATGACGTACCGTTTTCACTTACCGTCGTTACGTTGCCAGCAAGACCGCCAAGAAGTGCGGAGATTGTGAAGTCCTGAATTGTGTTATTTTTCTCATGGAATGTGAGAGCAAACTCTCTATTTGCAGATATAGCGCCAAACAGGTTTGCAACCATATTCATTGCTTCCGTGTTGGTTATATAGAAGTAATTCAAACATTCGTCGTCAGTCAAAGACTCTACATTTACTTTTGTTTCGTCATAAACCGGCTTTTCATTCTCATATTTTGAAATATAATAAACGGCCTTCTTTTCCTCTAAATGCTTTTGGAGCTGCTCCACACTTTCAAACTGAGCATATTTATTTGTGTCAAGCATTCCGTCAATTACGCCACCAATCATACTTACGAAACCGTCGCCAAGCGCCGCCTTATAAGTCGTTACGCCGTTTGCAGTAGAACTTTCAACAACGAACGCCGATTGAAGCACCTCTGAGGTAAGCACTGTGTAGAGGTCAATATTGCCGTTCTTATCAAACAATGACTGACCGCCAAGCAATATTGTGGAAATCATACTCTCAAAGCCGCTCAGCATTTCTTTCAAATCAAGTCCAAAAGTCTTTGCAATGCTTGTAATGAGAGCATTCAAGTTCCAATCTTCGCCAAAAGAGCTTGTAACGCCATTGATGATATCGTTTACGCTCATATCCTTGAACAGCTTCTTGCTAAGTGCGGCAGGAATTTGCTCGGACAACTTATCCTCTTTTTCCAAAACCTCATTCCAGACTGTGGATACGAGATTGTGAGGAAGTTGGATATGCTTGCCGCCGAAGTCGATATACAGATTGTCGAGGTCGCTTGCAAGCAGATACAGTGCGAGTATTTCCGTATGCTCCTTATCTGACGGGTCGTAAAGTTTGACCTTTAATGCGGTGTTGTCTGCCGTCTTGATGGTTCTGCCAATAACTGCCTGAATGTCAAAGCCAAGGTCAATCTGATGATAAATAGCTTTGGTGTTGGAATTGCGTGTGTTTATGGCAAACTCCAAGCCAAATTCGAGTGCGATATCGTCGTCGCCCGCAACCTTTTCCTCACCAATCTCAGACGTCAGCGTCCAGAGCTTGTCGAAGTAGTCCGCCGCAGTAAGAGTGACAGATGGAGTTGGGTCATCAGGACTCGGTCCCGGTCCCGGTGGTGTGGGACCCGGCTTTTTGCCACCGCCGTCGTTCTCGGGCTTGTCGCAAGCAACCAAAGTGAAGACCAACAGCAACGCCATTACCACAATCAACAATGATTTGATAAATGATTTCTTCATAATTTCCTCCTGAAAGAATCATCGCCGACGGTTTCCGCCGACTTTTACATTATATAGTAATTATATTATACAGAAAAATTAAAGTCAATATACGGAAGCAAAAATAGGAAGTAAAAAACATTATATTTACGTCACATTTGCAAGTATTCCATCATATATGCAATCAAAACCCCACAAATTTACCCCACGAAACACGGAGGTTTCGCGGGGACCCCAAATCAAACCCCGCAAACAGGGACGTTTGTGGGGACCCCAAGAAGCGGACAATATACGAATCTGGCGTTTTTAGCAAAGCAGACCGTCAACGGGGATAACCGCACCCGTCACGTATTCATTCTCGGCGGCAAAGAGTATAGCCCCTGCAACCTCTTCCGCCTTCCCCAGTCTGCCGAGCGGAATACTTTCACGGATAAGCGCTTCGACCTCTTCTTCTGAATACACCTTCATCATATCCGTATCGATAGCGCCGGGGGCAACCGCATTTACGCGCACTCCGCAAAGCGCAACCTCTTTTGCAAGTGCCTTGGTGAAGCCAATCACCGCCGCTTTCGTCGCAGAGTACGCAACCTCGCCGCTTGCGCCGTATCTTCCCCACACTGACGACAGATTGACGATACTTCCGCTCTTTCTTGAAAGCATATCGGGAAGCACCGCCTGCGTTACGTTGAACACTCCGTCCACGTTGACGGA
>CAMWIB010000001.1 GCA_947174215.1 uncultured Clostridia bacterium | reverse complement strand
CTATATAAGTAACAATATATTAAGTATAGAATAAAATTAACTAAAAAACAAACCCCACTGTTATATGATACAGTGGGGTTCGTGTTTAATAGCAAATATTGTTTTTACAATATTAGTTGCTCTTTCTTGCGTTTCTGATAGCCTTCTTTACAAGCTCATAGAAAACGAGGAATGCGCCGACTGCAATAGCGATTGCACCGATTACGATAAACAGATTTGCAACGCCGCAGTATTGAAGGATAAGCAGAATTCCAATCACGAGCAGGAGCAGAGGAGCAATCAGAGAAAGAATAATCTTTGACGCGCCCGCTTTGCGGTTTTTGATTATTGACATAACAAAAAGGTAGAGACCGTAAGCAAGGATAGCAATACCGAGGATAAGAATTAAGTATTGCAGAACTACGTTGCCGCAAACAATAATTATTACACCAAGGACTATCTCAATAATGCCTACAATCCAGTTTTTGTCAAACAGTTCAACCGCACCGAGTACAATAAGAATTGCACCGAGGATTGTGAACAGAATATTCATCATTGTTTGTGCGCCCATAATGAAGAAGATGCCAAGCACGATGAACATCAGTCCGAGAAATGAATTGTTTGACAGGTTGCTAACAGTTTTTACTTTAACTTGCTTTGCCATAATTTGCCTCACAATTTATTCGGAATAATTTCCGTTTATTTACTGTATATATTACATTAAATATTATAGTATTATACAAATATATTGTCAAACAAAAATGTGTATCAAGTCTTTTCGCAATATTTTTTCGCTGTACAATCACCTAATGCAAAGATTACTATACATTCCGAATACTGACAATATATTTACATATACGTAATTTGCATACAGCGCAAGGGTATCACATTTAACGCTTAGAGATTGCTTCCCATAAGATACAGCTCTCTTGCGCCAACGACGTTTCTATTACAGGTGAAGGTTTGAAGAAGAGGGCAGTTTGCAAACGCGTAGTCGCCGATAGTTATTTCATCCTCTCCCTCAATCTCGATACTTTCAAGCAATGACATCTCTGCACACGCGGAAACGGCAATTTCTTTCACGCTTGCGGGAATCACGATTGACGTAATTATAGGATTGCCGATAAACATATGTTGAGAATCTGTGCCAATATTGCTGTTGCAAATCTTTATTACGGGCTTTGCTTCCGCATCATCGGACGGCTTATATTCGGAAGGAATGATAACCTCTGCAACAAGGCTCGCGCTATCGTAGCCTACTGCGGCATACGCGACAGTTTCTTTGCCCGTTACGTCGGAGAAATTATTATCCTCGTCAAGTCCGCGGAAGATAATGTATTTTTCAGATGGATTATAATCGGCAATAGGCAAATTAAGCTCCTGATTGTCCTCTGATACTTTCGTCCAGATTGCATAGGATATACCGCTCACGGCAAGCACACTCACAATTGTGATGGCAACGATGAGGAATATAAGTGTAGATTTATTCAGTTTGGATATCTTCTTCACTTTCCTGCTCCTTTATTTCTTCCGTGACGGTTTCGTTTTGTATTTCTGCTACTTCGTCATCATTGCTTGTAGCGCTTTCCTTGTTACTGTTTTCTTCTGCTTCTTTATTTTCTGCCGCGCTTTCGCTCGGTTCAGTAGTAGCTTCGCTATTTTCCGACCTTGCTTTTATCGGCAGTTTTATTATTCCTTTTTTATATAATACCACAAGAACCGCGCCTATTACAATAAGTCCTATCGCAATTCCTATCGGTATCCAGTACCAAGCGAATGTTTTATTAAACTCGGCTTGCAGGTAGAATATATCGTTACCGTCCGTTTCAAATACGAGATATACGCCGTTTTCCACCGTGAACGCTTTTTCCGTTCCGTCCTCATAAAAGAGTTTAAGATTGCTTGCGGATAGCATATCGTCCGTCATTCTTATTTTTGCAACGAAATTGCCGCTATACAAGGTACCGCCAACTTTGACGGAAATCTCTATGCCGCAATAATAATCTTCGCAGGGGAAGGGACGGAAAATTATTTCCGCGTCGTTCGGCACGCCGCAATCGGTGTTGACAAGTATGCCGTACAGATAGCTTCCATCGTAGCTAGACGGATATTTTATATTACCTATATACATTTCTGATTTGTTTATAGATATCGTGACGGTAAGCGAACCTGCAAGGTAGTTGCGGCTCTCCGCAGTCGTAAGCGTGATATGATGCACGCCGACGGCGGTTTCATTAAACGGCGGTATTACGAGATTCTGCTCGCTGTTTTCAACCGTACCGGTTATCGTAACGGTGTTTCCTTGAAGTACGTAGTAGCGCGATGGCGCGGTTATTATTGACGGCGCTTTTAATATCAATAGAGTGCCTCTGACCGTGGTTGGGTGCAGGTTGTAGTTGTCCGTGTCCTTTTGCAAAAGCCTTGCCGTAATCTCGTATTTACCCGAGTCCACCTTGCCGTTGTTGTCAAAGCCTATAAGCTCGAGAGGATAGGGCAGTGATTCAAATTCAAGAGAATGCACTTTTCCGTCGTACGTAACCGTCTTATCTTGCAGAAGCGCGGGTTTAATATTAGCTTTGTTAACTGTTAAAGCTATATTTGCGACAAACGGCAGATAATTTATAGTATCGCTACAATATTCTGCGGGGTAACTGTTTACAGCGACGGTCGGCACGACGTTTGGATTCATCCAACGCCAGCCTGTCGGCAACGGGATATCTATAAGCTTTCTGTCGTGTTGATAGGTAATCGCTTCCAAAGTGGGGATTTTAATTTCATCATCGCCGTAAGAACCCTTTTGAAGAATCAAGGATACGGTTATCGGGTAGTCGTTGTAGTTTTCTCTGTCTGGATTGTAGAACGCGTCGTATACCTTAATATCGACCGTCGGTATATCGTCGGGATTGCGCCAGAACAGATTTCCGGAAAGAATATACGAGGAGAGCGGCAAGCCGCTGTATATGCCTGTAAACGACGGAATCTTGGGTACGTCGGCGGCGGATATATCTGCTTTTTTTACAATAAGGGCAAATTTGAACGGATAATCGTTATAATTGTCGGAATCGTCGTTATAGATACAATCGAGGTCGGTTCTGCCCGCGTTTAGCTTTTTATCCTCCGTGAGTTTCAGCGTGTAATATTCGTGAGTGGCGGCAAAGTCGTTGCCAAAGTCAGAGAGATAATAATTCGGGCGATAAGTTATGCTCATATCGTCGAGGATAACGCTTTTGTCGTAATCTCCCTTTTTTAAGCGGAGAATAATATGGCGTACTGCGTCCTCGTAGTTGTCAACGTCGGGATTGTAGAGCGCGGCGTAGGACGTAATCTTTACGACAGGGATAGTTTCTGGCGATTGCCAGCGGAAGCCGTCGTTTAAGGGATAGTCTTTAAGCATCTTCTTTTCGTAAACGCCGCTCAGACTATCGTGTGGGGGAGCGGAAACCGCCGCCGCTTTTTCAAGGTCTACCGTTATAAGCAACTCGCAGTCGTTGTAGTTTTGCGGGTCGGCATTATAAACGGCGGGATACTGCTTTTGCGGGACCGTGGGTATCGTCGTGATAACCGCCCAAGAAAAATGCGGTTGCAGGGTGTAGCCGCTAAGCCTTATATCGGGGTCGTACACGCCGCTTAATGCGGGGTGAGTTATATTCGTATAAGTTCCCTTATTTATAGTGACAACTATCTCCGTCTGCGCGGTTGACTTCTTACCGTCATATGTGGCAACCGCCGTGAAGCGATATCTACCGCTGTCGACAACAGCCGTCACCGTAAGGTCCTTTTCATCGGAGTATTGCACCCAATTTCCGTCGATATACTTTTCCCAACTAAAAGTGTAGGAAACGGGTAGGTCGTGCGACAGTATTGGCGTTATGGTCTGCTCCTCGCCATTATAAGTAAGCACTTTGTCGGAAACGTCAACCGCAGGGGCGCAAAGCACGGTAATCGCGCTAAGCGTAACGTTGTCGCGTATTATGATATCCGTTGCGCTTTCTTCCCAACCTGATACGGTATAGCCCGTCTTATTGGGATAAGGGAGAGATTCAAGCTTTACGGTCGTGTTGTACGTATAGCTAAGAGTTTTGTAAACCTCTCCGTCGCAAGAAAGGTATACGTTGTAATGATTATCCTCTATGGGAACTATCGCCGTTTCTTGGTCTGTCTGGGCAGTCAGAGTGGGCGTATTGAAGGTTGTTCCGCCGACGGTGAAGCCAACCGCCCTGAAACCGTTCGTTGATTTTTTGCCGTAGACAGAAACCGAGCTTTGCGTAAAGTCTATATTCAGCTCGCAATAAAGTCCTGCAAAGATTTCAAGAGAACCGATATTCAGCTTTTTGTTTTGGCGGGGAGTAACGCGAATACTGCCGCTACCGCCGTTTATATTTATTTTTGCACTTGGTACGGCTCTACTATATATAGGAGATAAAAACGTGCCGCCGTTTATAGTGAGGTTGCCGTTTTGCGCGTCGATGGAATATCCCGCAGAGGAATCTCCCGTGCCGTTCGCCTTAAACTCGCCGCCGTTGATTTCCGCTACTCCCGCGCTCATACATAGCGCGCTGTGACCTTCGATTTTGACGGGCGTTTCCGTGTCGGGTGTAATAGAGAGATTGCCGCCGTCGTTGACGCTCACGCCGTAGCCGAAATCGCTGTTGGTGGCGCGATACGAGATTGTGCCGCCGCTGATAAGCGCGTTGCCGCGCACGTCAACGGTGGAGCAGGTTTCGTCACATAAGTCTGTGATTATATCCGCACTGCGAATTTCCAAATTGCCGTTATAGTTGACTCTTATTGCGCCGCGAGTGGAGCTTAGCACGAGTCCCTGTATTATCAGCGTTGCGTTTGAGGCTACCGTTAAAGCGTAGTCGTCCGAATAGAGAGCAAAATATAGAGTCCCTTGCAACAATGAATTCTTTTTGAAAATTATAGGCTCGCTCGCGCCGAGGCTGTTGAAAATAAAAGTCGTTTGTGAAAACGCGGCTTCGGCATAATCTATCACGTTTTGCAAGGACGTGTCGCTATATAAGGTTTCGTCATCGCTTGAACAGACGTAGTTATTGCCGTTTTGCGAGATACTTACCGTGCCGAAGGTTGCGGCGCTCGCAACACCGCAGGACGGGCTGTCTATAATGATATGCGGCGAAGCAACAAGCGCGACGAGCAATATAATAGCCGTCAAAAGGATAATAGAGATTAAGGTTTTATTCAAGGTGCGAGTCTTCAATTATTATCCTCCTTTTTTCCGATAACCACGGTTTGGGTTGAATTGATAACCGCGTCCGTCAAGGGTATATCTGAGGTGTTGCTCGGGTGGTCTGAGCGCATACCGCCATTAGTATACGTAATTACGCCATAAAATCCTCTATGGTAGGTAGTAATGCTGAGCGGACTTCTTATGTCGTTCGCTACGTTGAAGTGCATATACGGATACGCAAGTATCAACGCAATCTGGCGGAAGTTGGTAAGCGTGACGGGGTTGGCGGCGGTTCCGTTTGCACCCGACGGCAAGAGATTGCCGCGTATCATATACGTGGATATCATTTCCGTCAAAGTATCGTCCGCCGCAATAAACTCGTCGTAGACGGAGCTGTTTTGAGTATTAAACGTTACGTCGTTGCCAAACGCCTTGTCGTAGAGAATTGCGCTCTCGCCGTCGTTTACGTAGACGGAAGAGGTAAGGTAGCGATAGTTGCTTACCGTATTCTCGTCGCCCGTGACATATCCCGCGATTCCGCCGAAGTAGGCGTTGAGCGTGGGCGCCGTCTTGTAGCTTACGCTGACGTCCGCAAAGATGAACACGTTCTCGTACGAGCCGCCGTCGATAATGCCTGCGAAGCCGCCGACGTAGAGTCTGTCGGAGCTTGAATTTACGACGGTCATCTTGACGGCGACGTTAGCAGTTGTGACATTAGCGCCGAGCGCCGTTCCGACAAAGCCGCCGACCTTTACGCCGCCTTCGCCCATACCGTAATCCGCATCAGCGTATATCGTGCCTTCGACGGTCACGTTGGATATAGTTACGCTCTCGTCGATAAGTCCCGCAAATACGCCCGCGGAGCTTACGCCGCTTGAAGCGTAGACGTGTACGTTGATAAGCGTGAGATTCTCAACCGAGCCTTGCGTTATGCGGGCAAAGAAGCCTGTGTACGCGCTGTCGGCCGAGCTGTTTGCTATCTTCGCTATCGTCATATTCCTTATTGAGTGGTTGTCGCCAACGTAGTGTCCGCGGAAGTTCCTGATTGAAGGCATCACTGCGTGTCCGCCGTTTACGAGTCCGTCAATATCTGCCGTTTGCGTAAAGGTGGGGAGTATATCTGATTCGCCGCGAACCGCCGCAAGACCATAGCAGTCACCGTCGAGGTGGAGGAGGTCGTCAAGGTTGTTGATAAAGAACTTATATTCGCTTGCGCTTTCAATCTGCAAATAGGTTATCTGCAATACGGGCGCGTCAACCTCGTAGTTTCCGCTGTTGAGGAATACCGTAAGCGGAGAGTCAGAGTCTTCACCGACGAGAACCACGTTACCCGTTATGCGGGTGTAGGCGTTGTAGGTATCGCTCTTCCACGAGTTGTCAATAGATATCGTCAGGCCGTCCTTTACTTTGACTAAATCGTTAAGCGCCGTAAGCGCGTTTTCTCCCTCGCCGACGATAAGGTCGGTGATGTCGCTGTTCGAGATGTCAAGCTCTGCGCTTACGTCTACGAACGCCAACTGTCTTGACTGCAACAGGTTGGAGTAGTTGACTGCGATATGGCGTTTTTCAATCGTGTACAGGGCAGTGTCGAGATTGCTTATCGTAATCGTGTAGTTCTCCGCACCGTTCGTTTCTGCGTCGACGACTTTGAGGTCGCTTATCACGTAGCTATATTCGCCCGCGTTGACGTTTCCGCCGATGGATACGCTACCCGTGAGATAGTTGCCGTCAACGAGCTGCATACGGACGGAGCTTTCATTGTAGAAGAGGAAGAGCGTGTAGCCGTATTTCTGGTTGAACTGCAAGCCGCCGTTTATACTCTCCGCATATGTGAACTCGTGGCTGTACGTCTGACCGTTGTAGACGTGCGACAGGTCTTGGAATCTCATTTCCACGCTACGCGGGGTGATGACGTTAGCGTTCGTCTGAATGATACCGTCGGATACGGAGTTTATCTCGTAGTTGTATATACCGTTGGAGTTGCGGTCCATAACGAGTCCGCCGAGCGCGACCGTTGCGTTCGTGGCGTTGACGTTGACCATATCCGCGGTTATCGAGGTTATCGGCAGGAACACCTTGTCCTTATCAACAGCCATTACGTTGTTGATGAAGTAGGTGAAGTGGCTGTTGTCATACGCCGAATTGTCGGTGGTATACATAATTTGTACGTTGCCGACGCTATCGTTGCTTGCGTCCGCTACGAAGCCCTTGACGTAGCCGTTTGCGTTGTACTGGAATACTGCCGAACCGTCGTAGATTTTGCTGAGGAAGTTGTCGTCCGCCGCGGATATCGTTATCGGACGGGGCGCGATTCTCCATCTCATATTCGTGTTCGTAAGGGTGTAGTTGAGGTCGTAGTCAAAGCCGTACACGGTTTCGTTTATCGTCACCTTTTCCTCACCCGTAACTATGCTTGATACGTTTGCGTTGTAGTAGCCCGCGTCAACAGCCTCGAACGTGCCGCTGGTGTTTATCTTCATCGGCACCGTGGGATTTACGCCGTAGCCCTCGGCGATAAGTCCGTGAGTCGTCGCGTCGTAGATGCAGGGGT
Organism: uncultured Clostridia bacterium; assembly: GCA_947174215.1. Lineage (GTDB taxonomy): Bacteria > Bacillota > Clostridia > Christensenellales > CAG-917 > CAG-475. Next base: position 32,586 of record CAMWIB010000001.1, on the reverse strand, counting down.
TGGTGTTGTCGTAGGGCAGTTTTTCTTCGCCGGGGTGGTGCAACGGATTCTTGTACCACAGTATTTCAACGACGTACTTCTTCATCGTAACGCTCACCGTCTGACCTGAAAGCTCGTAGTTGTTTTTGAGCTTCTGATATTCGTTTTCGTCGGCGGCGGTGAAGGATGCCGTCATCGAGTAATTGCCCGCTATGACAAACTGCGATTTCAGCTCGTCGGGAATATCAACTTCGTCGAGAAGGCTGATTGCGACGGCAAGCGTGATTCTGTTTTGCGAACCCGACGTACTTGCGCCAAGTATGGACGCCTGCACGGACGAGGTCTGATTCGCCGCGTTGTAGGTGAAGTCGGGCTTTGTCTGATTCTTGTACGCCCAGACGACGGTTGCCTTATATTGAAGTATCGTGAGCGTAACCGGTTCGTCGCTGTTGCCCGGAAGAACGAGGTCGTTATAGTTGCCGCTGTTGTCCGTTATGGTTGCACGCAAGAGATACGTACCTGCGTTGGTTGCGTAATTGTAGTTCCACTTGTACGCTTCTGCGAATTCGCCGTTGAAATACGTACCTATCTCTATTTCGTATTTGATGGTTACCGTTGAGCCGTCGGGAGCCTTGACCTGCGAGTACTCTCCATTACCCACGCTCGCGCCTACGTTGTGTGCGTACAGATAATGAGGACCGCCGTCGTAGGTTATCGCATAGGAATCCATCACGACGTTGTTTATCGTACCCTTTAAGACGGTGACGGTGATTTCGCCCGTCCAGCTCTCGTAGTTGTCCGTTTCCGTGATGGTGGCGGTTATAGTTCTGATACCCGTCGTGCCGACGTTCCTTATACCGTTATTGCCGTTTATCTCGTCAAGTGACGTATCGCCGCCCGAATAGTCTATTTCCATAGGCGTATCCGCGTCGAACTCGTAATAGACTACGGGAACGGTTATGCCGTCGTTGCGAACCGTTACGATAAACGACTTTCCGTCCACGTTTGACACGAAATAGAAGTGAACCGTGCCGTCGGTGTACGTCCACGTATCGCTTCCGCTGAACGTGATATTGTTTATCGTCGCCTTGTTCATCGTAAGCGTACGGCTTACGTTGGTGAGCGTATAGTTGTTGCTAAGCTCGTCGCGTACGCTCTCTGCAAACTGTGCGGAGAGTCCGTAGTCGCCCGCGTTCTTGAATTCGGTTTCGTTTCCGTCAACGGTGAATACCGCAATCAAGAATTTGATATCCTTATAAGTATTTACGTCGTCGCCACGCAGAGCCGCGGTCGCCGTAACCTTGCTCGCCTGATTCGTGCCGTTGTACGTATAGACGGATGAGAGTCCGCTCCATGTGACCGCTACGCCGACCTTTCTTATCGTGAACTCGCGCACCATCGTATCGGTGTTTATACCGTAGTTTGCAAGGATATTTGCGTCTGCGCCGTCGGGGAGGGAAGCGGTTGCTACGTACGTACCCGCGTTCCTAAACGTTGCGTTGTCCACGGGTGTTTCAAGAGTGTTGCCGTTGCCGTCCTTCGTGTACTGCAAGGAAACCGCAAGGTTGAGCTGTCCGTTTGCGACGTCTACGCCGAGTACGCTGAGATATGCGGATACGGTCTGCGTTCTGCCGTTATAATCGACGGTTCTTGTTGACCACGAAATGTCCGTGACTCTCGGCATAATCAGATATACGCCGTTTTCAAAATCGACATCCGACGTGAAGTCTAAGTTGTCTATCGTGTAGTTGTCCTTGTCTGCGCCCGCGAGTGTGAACAGTACCTTGTTTGCCTCTTTTACGTTCTTGGAGTTGTAGCGGGAGTTCAGAGTGACTTCGTCGCCCGCAACGAGGTTGTTTGCAGTCGTCAAAGGCAACGGGCTGTGAGTCGTAGTCGTCAGTCCGTCGTACTGCGGCTTGCGCCAGAAGGTAAGCGAGGTCTGGTCCTGCGCCTTGTCGTCGTTCTCTATAAGTACGAGCTTTCTTTGCAAGATACTGCCGTTTGAAACGGAGGGCAGAGTGTAGTTGTCTTTAAGATACTCGTAGCCCTCGGTGGTGTTTGCCGTTATCGTGATGGGCTTGCTGTCGCCTGCGTTCTTGTCGGAGTATTCCGCAACGTAGGTGATATGCTCCGCGCTGTTTATTACGCCGTTTATTACGTAATCGGTTACTTCGCTCGTGCCGTCGTACGTCTTGACGAAGTTGGTTTCGCTTGACACCGTGAGGTTAAGACGGTTTATCGTAAGCGTTGCCGTCTTTGGCGCGGTCCAGCTCTCGAAGTTGGATTCGCCGTCGCCGAGGTTGAGGTCGGCGGTTACGGTGTAGGTACCCGCGTTACGCGCGCCGTAGGTGAGCGTGGTCTTTACGCCCTCGTCGTTCATATATGCGTCTTTGGAGTTCGCGCCGCTCTTGGTGTAGGTGTATACCACCGTTACGGTTTCGCCGTAGACGGTGATTTGCGTAATATCCGCACCCGTTACCGTCGTCGTTTCGCCGAGAGCTTCAACTACGTTTGCGGCGTTAGCGGTGTTGAGTGCGAGGAAGTAAGTCGTTGCCGCATACGGAATCGAGGTGCTGACGAGGTATCTTTGGATAACCGCTTTCTTGACGCTAAGGTTTACTTCCGTCGCCGATACGAAGGAGTAGTTATCGCCGTCCGTCTGACCGTCGGGCAGAGTGAAGATATAGTTGCTTCCTCTTGCGTGGGTAGCGGTGAGCTTGTACGTACCCGCATTCTTCATCACGGCGTCACCCGTAGCCTTACCCGATATACCCTCGTAGGAAACGGTTGCCTCAACTCTCGTCGTACCGTCCGCGCCGATGAAGTACGCCGTAACGGGCGCGAATGGGTTGCCGTTGTAAACGTAGTTCTTGTCGAGTCCGTCCCAGAATATTTCGGTTTCGTAAGGCGTAATTTCAAGGGTTACGGTCATAGAATCGTTCGTACCCCAAATCTCGTAGTTGCCGCCTACGTCGCCTATGAACGTGAGCTTTGCTGTGATTTCGTAAGTGCCTACGTAAAGAGCGCCGCCAAATCTGCCCTTGTCCTCTCCGTTTAGCTTGTAGGTGTAGCTAACCGTCGCCGTGTCCGAGCCTCTTAAAGCAATCGTAGTCACCGTTCCGTCGTCAACGTACGTATTCTCTTCCGTGCTGACTGCGGCGAAGTGAGTTTCCATATCGTAGGTTCTTGTGGTTCCTGTGAAGTAGTATTCAACGGTAGCTTGTGCTATCGTGATAGTGCCTTGCAAGGTAAACGGCATATAGTTCTTGTGGCTTACTCTTGCGGTGATGACGTACGTACCTACGTCCTTTGCACCCTCGAACTCCGCACCGTCGCAGGTGTAGACGATATCCGCTTCATCTGATTTGCTCGTATTGGTTGAGGGGTGGAGGGTAAGCGACGTAATGACGTCCGTCGCATTGTGAGAAAGCACGCTGAGCGCGGTTTCAAACGCGAGGACGATATAATGCGTACCGCCGCAATAGGTTATCGTACCGTCGTTGAAGAAGAGGTTTTCGTTCTGTGCGTAAACCGTACCCGACGCGTCCGCCGCCTGTGCGCGGGAGATGACGATTGTCTTTCTAAGGTCGCTTATCGCGGTGTAGTTGTTTTTGAGCGAGCTATCCTTAATAGCGATTTGTGCAACGAAGTCGTAGCTAGCTGCGTCGATAGCCTGTCCTTCGAAGTCCTCGATGTACTCGTTAATGGTGAATACGTCGCCCGCGTGACCTTCTGCGAGATAGACGGTGAATTCCGTCTTGTCGGCGCTAAGCTCATATCTCGGATATTCTGCGGTCGATGGCAGAGAGAGCGTAGCGTTGTGCGCGTTGCCGTCATATACTGCGTTCTCGCCTGTAAGCGTAATGTTTCTCAAAGTCGTCGGCAATATCGTAAGGCTTGCCGAGATGTTGAGGTTGTCCGTACGGTAATTGCCCTTGACGTCGTCCTCGAAGGAGCAGTGCGCCGTTACCGTATACGCCGCGACCGCGCCGCCCACGACGTTGACGAAGATTGCGGAGTTGCCTTCCGTTTCGTCGTTCTTACCGTCGCTTATCGTGTATGTAACAGTGACCTTATCGCCGTACGCCGTATAGTAAACGCCGTTTATAAGCTGTTTTTCGGGTTCTGCCACCGTAATGGTTATCGAATGTGCAAGACCGTTGTAGTTTACGGAAACCTCTTCCATCGTAAAGCTCGTGAACGTAGACGGCGTTATCACGAGGGTAGCGTATTTCTCCCAAAGCTCGTAATTGCCTTCCGCGTCGCCGCTTGCGGTTATCGTCGCTTTCAGATAGTACGTTCCCGCATTTACCGCGCCAGTAAAGGTCTTGTCGTATTCACCGCCCTCCGTCGTGGTGTAGGCGTATTCAACCGTACCCGAGTCGGTGGAGAGCAGATTCAGCGTGCGGATAATCGGGTCGCTTAGCGACGCGTTCTCCGTATTTATACCGAGCGCGCGCGACTTCTTGTTGTACATAAAGCTGTCGCCCACGAAGTAGTAGCCCTCAATCGTCGCCTTGTTGATGACGATTTCCGTTACGTCAAGTATCGGGCGATAGTTGTTTGTGGAGAGTCTTGCACTTACGGTGTACTTGCCAGAGTTTTTGAGTACGGTGTCGCCCTGCGCAACGCCGCTCGTACCGAGATAGGTGAGCGTAACCGTCACCGTATCGCCGTCGTAGACTTTCTTATCCGTATCATTTTCTGCGCCAAGCTCAAACGTAGCTCTTGCCGTGTGCGCGTTGCCGTCGTAGGTGAAGCTCTTGTCCGACTCTCTGAGCGTAAGGTTTATATCCTTCTGCGCTATGGTGAGGGTTGACTTTGTCGTCGTATAGTCGTTGTAGTTCTTGCCCGCGCTGACGACGGCGTTAATCTCGTATTTGCCTACGTTCTTCGCCTGTCCGCTGTTGTTCTCGCCGCCGTAGTAGGTTATCGTAACCCTGTCGCCGTACTGCGTTTCGTCGTCGGTCACCTCAATGGCTATGCCGTGATACTGCGCGTTGTAGATGATTGTGCCAAAGTCCTCGTCAACGGAAATTCTGCTTTCGTCAATGTCCGCTTTATTTATCGTTAAGGTTGCGGTGCGCGTAAGCGTGACGTAGTTATCGTCGTCTGCGGCTATCGTCGCAACTACGGTGTACGTACCCGCGTCTTTTGCGGAGTTACCTTCATTGCCGTTTATCGTGTACGTGACGGTTACCTCGTCTCCGTAGTTCGTAACCGTCGTGTTGACGGAGATAGAGCGCTCCGTGCCGTTGTAAACGACAGTTCTTGACGTGAGCGTAATGCTCGTTATCGGCGATGGAGTGATTATCACGGTTGCGGTCAGAGTCAGCTCTTCGTAATAATCGTCCTCGGAAATGGTTGCCGTAATCGTCTTACCTTCCTCGCCCGTCACGTTTATAAATGCGTTGAGTCCGTCCACCGTGTCCGCGGTCTTAGCTTCGCCGCCGCTGTACGTGACGTTTACGGTTATGCCGTGCTGAGTGACGTACGAGGATACCTCAACGCCCTGCGCCGTGCCGTTGTAGACGGCGGTCAAATCCGAAAGGGTGATACTCTTTATCTCCGCTTTGACGATTGAGAACTGTTGCGTGCGATTCGTTGGCAGTGCGTAGTTTTCAGAAGCGTCGCCGCTTATTCCCGTAATCTCCGCCGTACGGTCGCCAACCTGCGTGCGGCTGTTGTTGCGTACGGTTACTTGTACGTCGTCGTCGCCTACGATATTGTTAATCTGCGGCGTGATTGAACGAGATACGTTTGCAAACTGTACGGTGAAGCCGACCCATTCGTAAATATACGCGCCGTCCGCTTTGTCGTCCGTTATCCAGCTTATATCAAGCACTCTCTTTGAAATCGTCCATTCTGCCGAATCCATTGACGAGCTTAGCGAGTAGTCGGAATTCTCTTTTAAGGTGAGTACAACGGAGTAGTCGCCCGCGTTTACGCTTACGAAGGAAACGGGGTAAACCGTGTCCGCGGTTATCTGTGTAGTGCTTATATCTGCAATGGTTGCGGTTATATCCTCAATATAACCATCAATCATTCCGCTTATCGTTGCTGTTACGCCGTGTTCGTCACCGTCATAGGTTACCGTGGTGCTTTCGTCCGTACGCGCCCAGACTACCGTAAGAGGCTTGGGAGAAATAGTTCCGCGTACAGCTATGTCGGAGGCAACCTCGTAGTTGTCGTTCGTCGCCGTCAGAGTTATGTTGTGCGTACCAACGTGTTCGCTTGCGTATTCGCCCGTAACCGTTACGGAGTCGCCTGAAATTATATCCGCACTGACTATTTCAAACTGAACGGTCTTCGTTCCGTCAAACACCTTATCCGCGTCGCCCGCAACGGTAATCGTGCGCTTTAATATCTCGGCGTTATTTATTGCGTAAGTATATCCGTTCACGGTGTATTCGTCTTCGCCCATAACCGTGCCGTTCTTTGAAAGGACGATATAGTAGTTGTCGCGGTCTGTTCCGCTGAGAGTAAACGTAAGCTTTCTCGTGCCTGCGTTGTAGTTGTCAAACACCGCCGTCACGGTTGCCGTCGTTCCCGTAAGTACACCGTCGGAGGTTGCGATAACGTTGCCGTCGCCGTCAGTCGTGGACGTAAACGTCACGTTTCTATCGTACGCGAAGCCGCTGTACGCCGTCGTGCGGTCGTAAACCTTGGTCCAGTACGGCTCGGTGCTGTCCGTCACCGTTATCTTTGCCTTTTCGACCGTCAAGGTCATTGTGATTTCCATTTCCGCGTCGGAATTGAAGAGGTCACAGCCCGATACCGTTCCCGAATCGCCGCTTGCGGAGTTGTCGTAAATCTTGATGGTGTAATCGCCCGCATTGCGTATCGCGTTGAAGGTTGCAGAGGAGTACGCTTCGTAGGTATACGTACCCGAGCCTATTTCAACGCGGATATTTGACGTGTCCGCCGCCGAAGCCGCGGGAAGTCCGCTACCTACCGTGTACGCCGTTCCCTTGAAGGGCAGAGATGATTTTGCTCCTACGACGACAACGCCTTGGTGCAGACGTCCGATACCGAAGCGAAGGGCTTGCGTGTTGTCGCTAAGCTTGGGCAAAGGCGTACCCGTGAACTTCTCCTCCGAGCGGTAGTATGCAAGATATGTTTCGTCATCCTCGGTGCAGAAATAATCGCCTGTGTATCCGTCAAAGCCCGTCAAGACGAAGTTTTCGGCGTCGCCGCCCGAGAGGGTGAGTACTACGAAGTAGCTACCTGCGTGCTGAGGTCCTTCGGTGCGGAAGTTGCCATCCGGCGCAAACCATTGATGTTCAAGATGCTCCTCGTCAAGCTCTGCGGAGCTTCTTGCGGCAAGTCCGCAGTTGCAGAGTCCGAAGTAGACGTACGAGAAGCTCTTGCCCGCTATCTTATTGAATACGTCGTCTTTTACGCTACCAACCGTAACGGTCTTGTTTTCGCCGTCCTTGAAGGTGAGCGCGTCGAGGCTTACCGTATTTCCGTTCAACGTCCAGCCGAGCGTATTCTTGTGGATTTCGTACGGCTTAATGTCAAAGTTGAATTCCGTCGTTCCGATAAGCTCGTAGTTTACGGAAGAATTGCCGTCATTCTTTAAGGATATTATTGCGGTATACGTACCGACGTTTATCGGCGCACCGTCAAGCGCATCGCCGTCCTTTGCAAAGGATACGGTGAAGTCGTCGCCGAGAGTAAGGCGCTCGCCCGTAATAAGGTTGTTGAAGGTGACGGATAGGTCGGACGCGGCAATCGCTTCCGCGCGATAGGTTATGTTATCTGCGGTGACGTCTGCGCTTATCTGCGTGGTTATCTGTTTGCGGATTATCGTAAAGCTACATTCAAACGGCGTAAGCTCGTAGTTCTGATAGCGCGAGCCGCTAAGGCTAAACGTGAGGGTGTACGTACCCGCGTCCGTTGCAAGGAAGCGTTTAGAGTAGTTCGCGCCCGAGCGAACCGCGCTATCCGCAGTGCCTGACGGACTGATTACGCCGTCGAGGTTGAAACGGGTAGAGTTGTTGTCGTATTCAAGCAATCCGTTTACCGTTATCTTTACGCCCTGCGATTTGCCGTCGTACACGAACGAGGTGCTTGTCACGTCCTCTTTCGTGAGGGTAAGCGTGCGGCGGTTTACCGTGAAGCCGCAGGAGAGTGATTCTACGATGTAGTCGTCGTTGTCGGATATCGAAAGGCTTACGCTATATTCGCCCGCTTCGAGTGCGGAATTATTGTTTATTGCGGACAGTCCGTAGTTTTCCGTAACCGTTCCTGCATACGAGAACGTAACGGTGTCGCCGTCGTAAATCTTACCGTCGTCAGCACTTGTTGCAGAGCCGTTCGCCGTAGCGGTGAGAACGTGTTGGGTGCGGTCGTACGTTGCACTTAAACTTTCCTTTCCGTCAAGCATAAACGTGACGTCCGTTATAGTCTTTGGCGAGATTGTCCAATCGAAGGTCAGGTCGTTTGCGCCAGTGACGGTGTAGTTTTTATTGTCTACCGCCGTAACGACCGTGGAATACGAGCCTGCGTGCATAGCTACGTTGCCAACCGTCGCAAGTCCGCTCACAGAGTAGCTTGCGCCGTCCGTCGTCTTGTAGGTAAGAACGAGCGTGTCGCCCTCTACCGTATTCGTGACGCTTGCCGTAACCTCGTGATTCTCCTTCGAGTAGATGAACGTACCCGCCGTCCAGTCGAGGTCGATAACCCTTGCCGCGATGACGTAGGTCGCGCTCACGTTGTCGGGGAGTACGTAGTTATCCTTGGACGTTCCGTCAAGCGCGGTTATATTTATTGTATAAGAGCCTGCGTTGATTGCGGTGTACGTTATCTTTATCGGATTTGCCGTGCGGTTTTCCGTTGCCGTCTGGCTGTCCGCGGGAGTGTATTCCGCTGTGAACGAAAGACTGCTTGCATTCTCAAAGTCGGCGTCGGCGATATTGCTTATCGTAAGAGTTATGCCTTGCGCGTTTCCGTTGTAGATACGTCCGCTTGCACTCGACCAACCGAACGCGAGTACGATTGGCGTAATCTCCCATTCGTGAGATATGTTCTTGCCGTCCGTAAGCGTGTAGTTGGTGTTTGTGAGCTTCGTCACCGTAGCGGTGTACGTGCCTTTGTTGGTATATTGATTGTTTTCGTATGTAAGAGGCGTTATTGAGTCGCCCGCGATGAGGTTGCTCGCAGTTGCCGTAACCGTCTTTAACGTGCCGTCGTATTCAATCTTGTCGTCCGACCATACGAGTTCTACGGGGCGGGGCGCGATAGTCCATTCAAGCGAGGATTCGTTTTCAATCACGTAATCGTCGTTGTCAAGAGAAAGCGCCGTTGACGTATACGTATCCGCGCCGCGATAGGCGTTGTTTTCGTATTGATTTACCGTTACCTTGTCGCCGTCGTAGGCGAGTCCGTCGGTGTCGTTTGCACCGCCGAATTCCACCTTAGCCGTGACGGTGTGAGTCTGTCCGTCGTAGACGATACCCGTGTAGTTTTCCCATACGAGCGTAACGCCCTTCGGGGTGATTGCGTAGGAAACGCTTACGCCCTCGGTTGGCAGACGGTAGTTGGACGCGTACGTACCCGAGAGGGATGACGCGGTTGCCGTATACTTACCTACGCCTACGTGGGTGTTTACGTTGCCAGTGTAAACAATGCTTACTTCGTCCTTCGCATTCGTGTCGTCGCGCACGAACAGCGTATCCGTATCAATAGAAGTCGTAAGCGTGTAAGGCTTTGCGTTGTAGATAAGAATTGTGGACGCGCTGAATACGCCGCTGTGTACGTCGTTTGCGTAGTTCCAGCCGCCCGAAAGTCTTAGCGTAGCGCGGGAGATTGTATAGCGCGTTCTTCTGTCGTCGTCAAGGGACTTGTAGGTGTAGTTGGTGTTGACGGTTCCGTCGGCGTTATATACTTTGCCGTCGAATATGGCGACGTAGGTCGCGGCATCTATAATCTGGAAGTCGGAGGCTATAAGGTCGTATTCTGTGATTCCGTTCTTGCTGACGGTCGCCGTCTTGAAGAGGGTATTTCCGCCGCTCGCTTCCTTGTAGAATTCCACCTTGAACGTTACTTCGTCGTCCGCAATAAGGCGGGAGAGGGTGAGCGTGTCGGAGCGGTATTTGCCATTGTACGTATACGTTTCTGCCGTTGATTCCCATATTGCGTTTATCGCGCGGGGCGAAATCGTAAACTCGCAGCTACGCGCGGCTTCGCTTTCGGGCAGAGTGTAGTTCTTATTGTCAACCGAGGTTGCAACGCCCGTATATTTGCCTTGATTGGTCTGTACTGCGCCGCTTACCGTGACGGTTACTTCATCGGAAGAGGAAGCGAGGTTTGTGACGGTTGCTTTAAGCTCGTGCGGCTTTCCGTCGTACTCCGCCGTTCTGTTTGCGTGGTTTGCGTCGCACAAACGCCATTCAAGGGTTACGGCAAGAGCGGTTATCGTAAACGCCGCGTTAAGCGTTCCGCTTAGCGTATAGCAGGAAGCGCGTGCGCAGGTTTCGTCAATAGAAACGGTAGCCGTATAGTCGCCAACGTCTATCGAGCGGAGCGTTCTCGTATACGTCGTTCCCGAAGCGGTGCCGCCGTTGTCGGAGGCAACGTTCGTATCGACGGTGAATGCGAGGTTTGAATCGAAGTCGGAAGCGATAAAGCCGCTTATCTCCAAAACTACGCCTCTTGCCGCCGCGCAGTAGGTTATTGTTGTGCCGTAGTTATAGCGATAGCTTACGGTGAGTTCTCTTTTCAGAATTTCCCAATTTTCTTCAACGTCCGCAGTTGCGGGAACGGTGTAGTTTATGCTGTTGCAACCTGATATCTTCGTCGTGTATTCGCCTGCGAGCAGTGCGGTCGTCACGTAGCCGCTTGCAGACGAGTAGGTGAACTTGAAATTGGTTACGTCCTTATCGTAAATCTTGCCGTCATCTGCGTTTTCCGCACCTGAAACGGGAGTTGCTTTTATGTTGTGATTTGCGCCGTTGTAGGTAACTGCAAGCTTTGGCGTATTCGTAAAGCCGTTGCCCTCTCCCGTCCAAACGAACTCTGTGAGTTCCTTAGCCTTTATCGTCCACGTCGTGGAGAGCGTACCCTCAATCTTGTAGTTGGCGTAGTCGCCGCCCGTGAGGTCCTCAATGGATATCGTGTACTCGCCCGCGTTGGTTGCAGACCTTTCTCCGCCGTAGTTGAGGGTGAATACGTCGCCCTCTACGCTATTTGTGACGGTTGCGTAAACGCCGCCGTTATCGGGAGTGTATGCGCTCGCGCGGTAAGTAAGCTCGGTGTTGTGCCATTCAACGGTGATAGTCTTTTTCTCGATAGACCAGCTCTTGTTTGCGCCGCCCTCGGGAAGGCTGTAATTGTCGCAGGAGAACGTCGTGCCGTCTACGGTTGCGTCCGCGAGGGAGAAGTTGATGATTGAATAGTTCGTCGCCGCGCTTCCGTAAATATAGGTCGTGTTTACAGATTCCACTGTGAGAGGAGAAGTGATATTGAGGTTGGTGCCTACAAAGACGAGCTGTACCGCCTCGCCGTCAACGATATTGTTTACCGTCAGGGCGTAGCCGTGGTTATTGCCGTCATAAATAAAGCTATTGCCGCCGCTGTGATATTCGGCGTATACAAATTCAAGCGGACGCTGTGTTATTGCCCACGTATCGGAATATCCCTCTTCCTGCGCAAGACGGTAGTCGGTGTAGCCGTTAAGCGGATTGAAACCGAGTATCTTCACTTCGTACGTATCGACGTTCTTGCCCGTGTTCGACGTACCGTTCAAGGTGTATCCTTCCTTATCCGCGTCGCAGAGGAGCATCGATTTTACGAAGTTCTCAAAGAGATACTCCATAGTGTAGCCGTGTTCGAGTCCGTCGTAAACGTAGTCAACGAGTCCCGCGTTTATTGCAACGGGGTCAAGGGTGACGGTATACGGATTGACGGTTACGCTTGCGGTATAGCCGTCGATTACGGTCTGATTGGTGTAGTAGTCGCGGCGTCTGCCGTTTGCGATTGTCGCGTACCATTCAGTCGGATTGGTTTCGGCAAGCACGAAGTTTCCGCTTTCCGAGGTCGCGCCCGTTACCGTAATGGAGTAGGTTCCCGCGTGGATAATTTCGCTCAGATTGTAGGTAAACGTCGTATCGCCGTCGGGCAGAGATACTGCGCTGTCGATGTAGGATGCGCGGAATCGGGATATGAGGTTGTTGGAGGTGTACGTGGCGACGCGCGTGTTAAAGCGCAGGGTAAGCACTCTCGGCACTATCGCAAAGAGGAATTTGTCGCCCGTATAGGATTCCTTACCCGTGAGCAACCAGTTTTTGTCTATTTTAATCTTGGATTCCGCGTCGTAGGAGAAGGTATAAATTCCGCTTTCGGTTGCGGAAAGAGATTTATCGTTGGCGTTGAAGATAAGACCTTCGCTGATTTCGAATTTCGCGCCCGAGGACAGTATCGCGCCGAAGTTGTCAAGCGTGACCTCGACTCCGCCCGTGGATTTGAGATTGAGTACGACCTGTTGCGCCTCGCCGTCGTAAATGAAGGTGTTTCCGTAGTTGGTTACGGTAATTTTGAATTCTCTTCTCGTTATCTCCCACGAGAGTGAATAGGAGCCTTCGCCTTCCTCGGCAAGACGGTAGTTGCCGCTTGTGAGAGTTTTTAGGTAGGTTTCGTAAGGCGTATCCTCGTCATCGACGACGTTTACGTCCGTGTATGAGTCCGTGCCGACTGCGGAGAATTCCAATGAGAGGGGAGATTTCTTTTCGTATACTGAATAAATTTGCGTGGCGTCTTTGAAGTCACCGAAGTACACGAGTCCGTCCGTAGTTGAGAGCGCGCCGCTCGCCGCGCTGACGAACTGCGCGTATACGGAGTGCGCGTTGCCGTCGTAAACTACGCTCGGTACGTTCGTACCCTCTACGGCGTTACCGTCAAGGAACCACTGCACCTTTATCGTCTTTGGACGAATGGTGTAGTTCGTGCTTCTTTCCGTTATGTCGTAGTTGCCGTAGGTAGTGCCGTTGTAGGTGTAGGTTAAGTCTGAAATGTTAACGCGATAGGTTGCGGCGTTTATCGCGGTGAATACGTACGTTACGGAGCCTGTTTGCTCGTCCGTAGTGACGGTGCATTCCGAGTTTTCGTGAGTGCGGATGAGCTTTATGCGGCTTGTATCCACAAGCTCGGAAGCGAGAATGAATACGTTGTCGCCTTCGGTCGCGGCAATATCGTCCGTAAGGAAGTCCGCGGCATAGAAATTGGAGATAATTATTCTGATACCCTTTCTCACGCCGTAGACGTAAGTCATATCGGGCATTTGGGTGGAGAAGGTTTCGCCGCCGTCCGCGGTATATTCCGTTGAACCAACGTTCAGTAGGCGGTTGATTATCGTGAAATAATCGTCGTAGCTTATGCTGTAATTGGTGGTGGACCTGCCGTAGTTCTCGTCCGATACGCCGTACAGCCCCGTGGCGTTCGTCATATCGACGGTGATAACGCCGCCCATAGTCACGTCGTATCTGCCTACGAACGTGCCGTATACCGAGAGCGTAGTGCCGTTTACAATCACAGCGTCGGCGGTGAGGTCGTTATAGCGCAGGAAGCCGTCTGATGATTTGTTGTTGTAGCTTATCGTAAGATTTTTAATCTGAATCTTGTCGCCGCCGACAATCTCGGACATCGTGTAACGCGCGCCGCCGTAGTTCTTGTCGCCGAACGTCATTGAAGTATACGACGATGCGACCTCGATTGCCTTCTGCTTTATCTCCCAGTAGAGATAGAGGTGAGAGGAGAGGTTGAAGCTTGCGTTGTCGTGGTCGTTGCCGTCGGCGTCCTTGTAAGCCGCGCCGATAATGACGACGGCGTATTTGCCCGCGTTTTTCTCAAACAGAGATATTGCGTACTTATCGCCGACGCCGTTTATGTAGTTAAGCCCGTCGTAGCCGATAATAGCCTTCGAGCCTTTGTTATCTTCGATGTATTGGAGTTGTTCCTCTTCGCTCATTGCGTTCCAGTCCAGATTTGAGGAGAGGGGAATTCCGTAGAAGTAAATTTCAAAAAGTCTTTCGTAGCCGTCGCCGTACTCCGCGGCAAACGCCTGCTTTTCAGCGTCGGTGAGGTAGCCCTGCGAAATGATGTTGGACGGACCCTGCGGCGAACCGTTGTACGTAAAGTTGTTTTGTTTGCCGTCGTAGATAAGCTCTATATCCTTCGGAACGATTTCAAAGTTGTTTCTTTCGCCGTTATATGCGCTTATATCGGTGGTGAAGTCAAATTCGCCGTTCTTAATCGTGCCGTCCTGATTCACCCAGTGCATTTTGACCGTGGCGAAGCCTTCGCGCACGACGGTCGCTGTGTTAGATTCAAGCTTAACGCCGTAGTTGTTGAGAAGAGCAAGAAGCTCTTTTACTATCGGCTGTCCGTCCTGCGAGAACGTATCGAGATAAACGTCGTACAGTCCCGCTCTCTGGTGCAGAGGCGCGGACGTATCTCTTCTCAGCATAGAAGCAACCAGCTTGCCGTATAGGTCGAAGTCCTCGTTGACAAGTCCGGTTATTGCAAGCAACCAGTTTTCTTCGAAGCGCTCGTCGTCGGATAGCGCCCAGCCGTTTTTCAGTTCCTCGATATCGAACGCTCCGTTGCTCGGCGTAAGGCTTAATGCGCTCGGAGTGGGGTCCGCAATTTTGCCGAAGGTCTTTTGTACGTAGAAGGCGTAAATATCAAAGCCGTTTGCGGGTTTAATCTCCGCAAAGACGGTGCCTTCCGCATTAGCCTGTTCGGCGGAGAAAATCTGTCCGTTGTTTACGTCGCAGTTTTGCGACCAAGTGTAGTTTTTGTTGAAAAGACTGCTCGATACGGTGTTTCCGACGGCGGGACGTATGTACAGCTGACTCGCCCAGTATTTTCCCGCGTCCTTGAACTCGCGGATACCGATGTTGTCAATGACGGTGAAAGAGCCGTCGTAGAAGTCCGTCGAACAGCCGTCTGCAATATAGCTCGAATAGCCAAGACCGATGAGTCTTACCGCTACGCCGTAATGCCATTTGTCAAGGTTTCGTTTTTCGCTTGCGGGGAGCTGTTCGTTTTCCTGCTCCATCGCCTCGTCATAGAACCAAGGACGGTGTTCAAGATTATCGTTGTTCTCCGCCTCGAATACTGAAACGAGATATGCAATCTGGTCGGCAGTATAGCCAAGATTTTTGTAATAATCTTCGTCGAGGAGTGTGCGCAATGGGAACTCGTGCGTTTTGCCGTTGTAATTAAATTCGTTGTTGCCGCTTACTTCGACTTTAAGGCGCAGGGGGTTTATCGTGACGGTTGAACTGCCGTCACTTTCTGCCGTTTTGGAAAGCGTAACGCCGCCGCGCACGACCTTGACGGTGAAACGAATGAAATATTTGTTGTTTTCTTCGACAAGGAAAAGCTCGTGATTCTGATAGAACGGAACTTTGCCTCCGCCCGTGACGTAGTGCCAATCCCAACTGAATTCCTTTTCCGTCGCCTCGTGAGAGGGCGTGACAAGCTCGTCCATATCGATGGACGTGCCGTAGTCTACGGGGTCGGGATTTGCCGTGGTCGCAGAGGGCGCTTTAAGATTCCAAACGAAAAAGCCCCATATAGCACCCGTTACGCCAGTTATGGCATAGTTGCTTGTTGCGAGGATATTGCCAGAATTGTATGTGTATTCGTGCGTTTGGAAGTTGTGAGAGGGTATTCTGTATGATGGACTGCCTATTGTAAAGCCTTTATAATCTCCGCCACCGCCGAGGTGATAGATATTGCTTGATGAGCCGCTATATCCATAAGCCGTATTCGAATTGTTGTTTGTGTATAAATAAACGCTGTCATCGTGTGAAATGTACCATTGTTTTCTTATGGTCGCGCCGTAGTTTGTGCCGTCAGTCCACACGTCGTAGGTGTTGACAGGGTAGTTTTTCTTCTTCCAAATTGCGTAATAAGTTGTGGCGGAGGATATTGATGCGGTTTCACCTGCTTTTTTGGCGGGTGACGTTGCGCTTTGAGTAGTACTCCAACCAAGGAATTCGTATCCATTACGTGCAAACATAGATGTCGGGAATGAAACGGTTGCGCTTGCGCCGACTGTCGATTGCAAGTAAGTGCTTTTTTCCGTGGATGTGTTTGAGGAGGTCGTTCCGCCGTTGCCGTTATACGTTATTGTCAACGGTGTTCCGCCGCTAACGGAATATGTGATGGTGAAACTTGTAAGGATTGCATAAAAATACGCATCGCCACGCTTATGCACTTTTTCGCGTTTCAACTGCACGTAGACGGTTACTTGTGTATCTGTGTTCTTTAATGCGGCAGATGTGGCGTTTTGTGTAGCGCTTGTGCATTCAGCAGAGCTATCCCAATCGTAAACTTTTGTATATGACGTGGCTAAATATGATGCATATGTGCCATTGATTCCGATTCTGCCATATGCTTTTGAAGCATTCGGGTCGCTACCAACAATAACGTAGTTGTCGTTAAGCGTGCCGACTTCCAATTTGCCTTTAATCGTTGCTTTTACTGTTGCGCCAGTGCGAAGTGCATATTGCACCGAAGTTGGTATGTCAACTTTTTGAGTGACCGCAGTTTCCTCTGTTGCGTCGAATGTTGACTGACCTGAATGGTATGTTTTGCCTAAGCCTTTAATCGCAGTATTAAAGCCGGTGTTGCTAACGCCTGTTGTGTCGGGGCTGTCGGCTGTGGAGTCTGCATTTTGGGTTGGAGTTACGCTTGCGCTTTTCCATACTGCTTTTGCAGTAATATTTCCGTAAGAACCCTTGGGAAGGGTGTATTGTGTACCTGTGGTCGCATAGCCGCCAGATGCTGCTGTTAGAGTCCATCCGTCAAGATTATAGCCGTCACGTGTGCCGCCAAAAGGCAAAGTAACGGTCGTGCCGTAATAGTATGTAGTCGGACCGTTTGTTCCGCTACCGCTATTCCAATCGTAGGTTATGGTGTATTGGTTTGCAACCCATTCCGTAGTAATATCGCAGTTGCCGCTGATGCCGTAAAGCATCCATCTTGACTTGTTGCCACTGGTTGAATTTTGAACATATTCCAGCGCAATTTTGGTTCCGTTGATATCTCCGCTTGTGTATGTGGCGTAAACCTGTTTGAGAGTATGTCCTGTTTTGGTTGCGGTTATTGTAATTTCGACGTCGGAATATTTGTCAGAATAAGCGGATATCTCCATCTTGACGAAACTCGTTTCTTTGTTGGTTGGAGCGGCTTCAACCCAGACGGTATCAAAATAGAGGGTCGTCGTATTGTTGTTGAGGTTGGGAAAAAGATTTGAGAAAGTGTTGCCCGATGAATATTGCTTTCCTCGGTTGGTGTTGCTGATATCGGGTTTATTGTCCGAAGTATAAGTCCAACCTGCGGGAACGGAGTCCTTTTTTGAGAAACCGAAATCGGCGGGGTTGGGTGTACTGTATGAGGTATCGTAGTCATAGGTTTTTGTAGTATCACTACCACTGCCGCCGTTTGAACGATAAACCACGTTGTATTTTCTTGCTGTCGAGTTGACGGAGTTTCCGTTTTTGTTGTTCCTCAGCTTGCCTGTCGCGCTTCCCTCGGGAGTATATCCGCCCGTTGTCGTAATAGAGGCAATAGTACAAGTCGGTGCCTTTTCAAAATCTGTTGTGGCAGTAGCTCCCAATGCGTTTGTGGTGTTTGCAACCACTTCCTTAAAGCGATAACCTGCGAGGTCTGTTTTTGGCGTTATAGACATAAAAGCGTAGGGGTTTGTCGTAGATTTTGAAACGCTGTTTCCCGCCGTTATGGTTTTGCTTTCCGTAAGAGCGCCAAAGGATGTGGGCGTTGCGCTTCCGTACCAACGGTAATCGAATGCGGCGTGGCTGTCCGCAGAAATCTTTATAGTTGCGGAATATTTGAATGTAACGACAATGCTTGTAAGGCGCGCGTCAGGAGTGGAGTAGCCCGGCCAGTGGTCGGACATACCCGACAAGCCTATGCCAAGATATTTTCCGCCTATCGTAGTGTCCCCAACGCTTACGTCCGTAATAGTGTCGCCCCAGTCGCCGTCGTTACACCATTGCTTGTCCGTTACGGTAAAACCGCTAAGATATGAAGCGGCGCTTGGGCGGTTATCCCAGTTGGATACGTTTTGTTGGCTTGGCTTGATAAGCGACGAGCCGCCCGCAATACCCATATGATATTCACCGCTACCCAGAGCATTCCAAGTTTGGCGCATGCTCAGCTTTGCCGTAGCAGAGGCTTTCACCGTGCCGCTGTTTATCAAATCCTGCATAAACTGTGGCAATTCAAGATTGAGGACTGCGCCGAAAGCGTTATAAGAGCCGTAGTTGTAGGTGTTGCTGTTCGGGCTAAGGCGTTCTACTGAAAACCCGTAGCCGTCGGGCTTCTCCATATTGCCTGTGTATTTACCGTACATACCATCGTCGTCGCGGTCTTTGGACGTCCACGTCATGGAAACGTTGTTCGTGCTTATGCCGCTACTTGACGTGCCGATGCTGTTTGTAATTGTAAGGGTGAAGGTTTGGGATGATGTGTTATATACCAAATCGCTATCTTTAAGTTTGAGTGCGGTAGGGGTTTCCGCATCGTGCATAAAGCCCTCTTTGAGTTGAGTACCAAAGGCGATTTCGTCTGAATCTGAAATTGAAGTTGCTCCAAGTGCCGCAATGGCAACGAGAAGTATGGCTATTGCTGAAAGTATAAAAATTCTTTTTAGGTTTGCCTTAATTTTCAGGCTCGTCCTAAGCAGCGATTTATTCATTTTCCCCATTTCCCCTTACAGTGTAGACGATAGCGCGCTATCTTTTTATACACTATATAATAAAATAATATAAGCGTGCGCAGATGTCAATACCCAAGGCGATTTTTTTATACATTTTGTTTGATATTATCAGACAGCTGTTCGATAATCTTAAACATATTGTTCAATATTTATGAAAATTCCCCTTGTAATTCGATTTTTCTTGTGTTACTCTAAAAATAATGGACAAATTGGCGTGAAAAAGAAGGTTATCGTAATCTCAATCCAAATACTCGTCGTCGCGATTGTGCTTGCTCTGACCGTGACTACTTATGCTTGGTTCGTTTCTCAGACGAGAGTGGATACGACGGCTACGACTATAACCGCCGCGGCGGGCGCGAATACCTTTATCGAAAACGAGGAGCCTTTCGAGCCTAAACTGTATAAAGGTGAAACGGGGCAGGGTTACGATGGCGACGAATTCGACGGAGTTGACGCTCCCTACGTGGTCGCCAAGAAACTTACCGTTACGTTCAGCCCTTTGGGAAGTGATTCTGCGATGACTGCAAGAATCTCTGCAATGCAGATTGCCCGCTCTACGGGTGAACACGTAAGCTCGGTGGGAAATGACGGTACGCCCGAGATTTTGGACTGTTTTACTTGGCGTATAGAGATAGACGGTGAGTCGTACGGTCCCGACAAGGACGGCTTTCTTTGCCGCGAGGCGGGCGGAGAACTCGTTTACTACGAAGTTCCCGAGGCTGTCACGGTGGAGCTGATATTCAAGCTGATATTTCTTGACGAAGTAAGTTACGCACATTGGCTTAGTGAGGAATATGATGAAGTCGAGGCTTTTGCGTATTGCGGCTATGAGAATATGAAGGCGGTGTTCACCGCTACGGTCGAGGTCGGAATCGCCGCGCATATCGTAGAGGGCGGCACGGTTGAAGGCGGAGGTGCGGACGAGTGAAAAAGAAATCTCTCATTATAATCACCGTATGCCTTGCAATTACGCTGTGCGTTGCCGCAATCGGAGTCGCTTTTGCGTGGTATACGAGTAGCGCGGGCGCGGATAATCAGTTCAAAATGAGCGCCGACGGATACCTCGTCGTGTACTTCGATGAAAACGAATATACGCTTGACGCAATTAAGCCCGCAGTAGCCAAAAAAGGCGCGATAACTGATAACGTATTGAACTTTAACGTGCTTGAAGTAGGTGAAAACGTGGTGGAAGCCGCGACCGTCGTGAGCAAGGAAAGTATGCTCCGCTACAAGAACGAAAGCGATAAGCAATCGAATAAGGCGGAAATGGCGATAACTTGCGACGTATATATGGTTTTCGCCGACGGAAGCAAGGAAAAGCTCAGTCTGGAATATGATTTAAGCGTGGAAATAGAGTTTGAATGGAAGTATATCGGCGGCAACGGAGAGATGAATACGTTCTCCATAACCAAAGACGATTGGAAAACGCCGTCAAAAACCAAATTCACCGTGGACGACAGTGCGGATATAACGCTTAACACCACGATGTATCTCAGACAGGTTGACGACCTCTGCTATCCAAGCATAAGGAATGCGGAAAAGATACAGGTCACCATACAGGTAGTCGTCGTTCCCGAAACCGACGAGGAAGGTGCAGAACAAGCGTAAAATGCAATATATACGCAGTAAACGCAATAATAAGGGGAAATAAATGCAAGCGGATATTGTCGAAAAAGCGGAAATAAACGCGGATTCTGCCAAAACGGAGGAAGCATTCACGCAATCTGTTGAAACAGAGGAAGCGAATGTCAATACTGTTGAAACGGTACTTAATGATATCGAAATGGATGTAAAATCCGCCGAATCTGTCGAAACAGAGCAAAACGCCGACGAATTTGCAAGCAAAAGAATCGAAGCCGAGTCAAGCAATGAAGTTGCAGATGTTGCCGAGGTTGCCGAAGTTGCAGAAGCTGTTGAAGAGGCAGAGGAAGAAGTAGAGTATAATGCCAACGACACCGAAGAGGACGCGGACGAGATTGGCGTAAGCGGTGCGTACGACGCGTATGGCAGAGAGATACTCAAAAACGTATTTGAAAACAGGTTGCGCCTTGCGCCCAACTCGGTCAAGCTTGCGTACGGCAAGATTAAAAACGAGTTGCTCGCATACGCGGACGTAAAAAGACGTTTTATAAGCAAACAGGAGAGGTTTTACATAAACGGAGAGTGTATTCTTGCTCTTTCCGTTGAGGATAAAATGCTTAGAATTTCCGCTCTTAACGGTACGACTGACGTCAAGCGTGAAAAAGACGGAAAATCTATAAAGAGTGCGTTAGATATCCTAAAAACCCTTGCTGAGAAGTACGAACTGACGAAGAAGGACTACTACGTTCCCGTCGCGTATGCGGAGAGATATCCATTCAATCCCGAAGCCGTCTTAGATGGCTTTGAGGAGATACAGCCCGAAGAGGGCGAGTTCGACGGCAAGGAATACGAGCCGATAGAAGGCGAATTATATAAGGATATAGTCGCCGAGCTTATGGGTGACGACTTCGACCTCGAAGAAAAGGAAGGCAGGGAAAAGCTCGAAGCTCTCAGACAGCAGGCTACGACGATAAAGGGTGCGGTTGCGCTGACGGAGCCTATCGTGTACTTCTATAACGCGGCGCGCACGAATGAGAACGAAATTGCGTACGTTACGGTGCAACAGGTTCTCAACGACAAATTCTTGGGAAAGATGCTTCCTCAGCAGTTTTTTGCGGTTGCAGAGGGTAGCGAGAGAATAGAAACGCTCAATCTCCTTAGCGTAAAGCAGACGGCAAGCGACTGCGACGAAAACCCGAATACGGTATTCGTTACGCAGGCATCGGCGCGTTTGCTTATAAAGGACGATATATTGAAGAGGCTTATCAAGAGCGCAAAGACGGAAAACGGCAATCTGGTTTTGGCTTTCGACTGCGCCTTGCTTGAAGCTTTGGGAGATAGGGGTTTGTTTGGAATAAGACAGCTTGCCGAAAACGGTGTAAAGATAATGATAGACAACACCGAGAACGCAGGCTTGAAGGTTCTGACTGAATATAATATCGACTATCTGCGCTTCGACGCCCGTTATTATAAGGAAGAGGACGTAAAAAAGACCGCACATCTCGATATGGTGTTGGGATACGCCAAGGTTCAGGGTATAAGGACCTCTGCAATCTACGTGAATTCGGTCAAAGAAGCAAAATATTTCCTTTCTCACGGAATGGAAAATATCGAGGGCGATATAGTTGGCAGCCCTGTAAGAATAATACAAAACGCAATCAAGGGAGCAAAAAAGCTTCCGCTTGCAAAATAGCCGCAAACGCGCAAAACTCATTACGTTCGCACAAAAGTGAGAAAAGTGTGTAAATAAAGTGAGTATGCGAAAATGCAAAAAATAAGCGTAAAACTCATCACGTATGGGCAAAAACGCGATATATACGCAGTAAATGGGGTATAGCGGCAACTGTAAAATGCAATATATGCGTAATAAACGCTATATATAGGAGCAAAAAATGAAAAAAACGGACTTCGGGATAATTAGGATGGTCAATGGCGTAAATGACGGGACTGTGAAAGCGGAAATATGTTGTTTGCGACTTTTATATAAGGAGCAAGCACCCGACACAAAACCTTAATTTGCGCAATCAGCGATAAACAACCAAATCATTCCCGCGGACCGTTAAATAAAAAAGAAATAAAAAATGGAGAAAGTTATGAAAAAGACAATGAAAAAATCTATGGTAGTAACCACCATCGTAATGGTGTTACTCCTTGTCGTTGCACTGTCCACTGCAACCTTTGCATGGTATACGGCGCAAAGCAACGCTACGGTTACCGAAACGCTTGTTACGTCGGCAAATTCTACCAGTGCATCTTTGGTTATCGACACTGCAAAGGCTACCAGCAGTACTGCTAACCAATCTTCGGTAGACATCACCATGAATCAGGCAATCAATCCTGCTATGTACAATTCGGCAACTGCACCTGTTGTTGGCACAACTACGTATGCAGATTTCAAAGCCGCATTTATTACATATACTGTCGATAACGCAGGCAATTATGCTTCTGCGCCTACGACAACACAAGTTGCGGCTATTACTGATGTTAAAGGTTCAGGCTCATCGGCAGTGGAGCAAGATAGCTTCTACGTAACCAACGTCGGTGGTGTCGCCAGCGGAATTTCGGCTGCCGTTACTATCAATCCTAACTACTATGCGGAGAAGGCTGTTAATGCGGGCGAATCCGTCGAAGGACTTTATACGAAGAACGGTGACGCTTATGAAGCGACTCAAACTGGTGCAACTGCGGAAGCTGGCACTACTTACTATGAATTGAAGGCAAATCCGTTCCTGAGAGTTGCTATGTTTATTGACGGAAAGTATGTTGGAACTTGGGCTTCGTCAGAGCAAGCGGCTGTCCAATATGCAAATATCACGATTGGCGCAGGTGGTCCTGCGGCAGGAGATACGCCTGCGGCACACAGCAACTATACGGCAACTGCAAGCGGCACTGCTGAAAACGTTGTTTCAAGTGTTGCACCAATGGGTGGCGTACAAGTTCAACTCGTTGCTTGGTTTGAAGGCGACAGCCACACCAACGCTTATGCAGGAACCGGTGCATTGTTTACGGTGATGTTTAGCGGTGTAGCTGCTGCAAACAACGACTAATCTAAGTAACAAACGTTACCTATTTACAAAATTGACTATCTGATTACTTACCAACCTCTGCGTGCAGTGTGCGCGCAGAGGTTGGAATAAGCATTTTATCAACCCTACAAATTTACCCCACGAAACGCGGAGGTTTCGCGGGTACCCCTTAGAGGACGTTTGCGGGGTCCCAGAGAATGCTTGTTATTCATTTATTTTTTTACGCGCGTATGCGTGCGTAAGGCGCGAGCGTGTACTCGCACGCGATACAGTGTAGACAGTGCCGTCTGCGGACGGGTATTGTCGGGATAAAGAGGAAAATTATCGGCGAAAGCCGCCTTATATAGCGCACAGTTGAAAAATTGTGACAGAAGGAGCAACATGAAGAAACTTACACTTACACCAAAGCAAAAGAAGATAATAGATATCGTCGTGACGAGCGTCGAGGTTGTGGTCGTTTTGATTGCGATTATAGCGTCGGCAATCATCATCGCCAATCCGAATCCCGTATCCGCAAACGTGGCAAAGGGCGGAGTAAAGCTATTGCCCGTTTTGACAGGCTCAATGGACGGCGACCAGAAGGACAGCTTCAAGGAAGGCGATTTGGTTATTGCGGGCAATCCAAAGAACGTCCTGCAACTGCAAGAGGGACAGATAATCACCTTTAAGGGAAGTATAAACGGCTACGACGCGCTTATTACCCACAGAATTATCGAGGTTGTAAGAGATAGCGACGGAAATGCGCTTACGTATATCACTCACGGTGACGCAAACCCGGAGGGTAGCAACGAAACGGTCAACCCCTACAACGTACTTGCGGTATACAAGTCGCACTTGAAGGGTGTTGGTAAGTCGATAAGCTGGTTGCAAGAGCCTACGCATTTCCTGCTCATAATCGTATTGCCGCTTGGCTTGCTGTTCCTGTGGAATATCGCAATGTTCATTCGTATGATATTCCAGTGGAAGATGGAAAAGGTAAAGGCGAACGGTGGCGGCGCTATTGACGAAGAGGAAATTAAGAGAAAGGCGATAGAGGAGTATCTCGCAAGCCAAAACGGCGCAGAGAACAAGGCCGAAGAAGAGAATAAGGACGAGAGCGAGAACGAGAATAAGGAAGAGGAAAGCAAAGAGGAAAACGGGGAAGAGAACGAATAACCCAAGGGAAAGCAGAAATCATTTGAGAGAAATGATATTTGAAAACCGAGAATGCTAAGGAATCATAGAAAAGCGAGAGCGATTCCAACAAGGCTGAATTATGAGAGGTCGGACTGACGGTGTTTAGTCCGATGAATGAGGGGGAAAATTTATCCGTCGTGTTTGAAACGAACCGCGAATAAATTTTCGCAAAGAGTTTTAGACAGGCTACTTGGGCGCAAGCGAGGTAGCTTACGGACGGAGAAAAATTTATGGCGAAGAAACCAAAAAATGACGTAACGACGGATACCGTCGAAAACGCTGAGGGACAGAGCGAGCAAAAGAACGCTCCCAAACACAGCGATTACGCCTACGTCGTCCAAAATAAAAAAGCGCGTGCGCTTACAAGACATAAAAAGGCAATTATTATTGTCGGTATTATATTGCTCATTTTACTGCTGCTTGTCGGCGGCATTTACGGATTTTATTCCGCAGTCAGAATAAACAATTTCAAAATTTATATCGAGCCGTCGGGCGGAAGAATTTTGACGTTATCTCCACACAACAGTATGGTACCGGGAAGCGAAATGATAGAGATTATCGGTCCGAACGAGATGACGAACACTACCTTCGCAAGCGGAAAGAATATCGTTCACTCTACGCCAATCGAGGATAGACTTATCGAGATTGTCAGCGGCGAAGGAAGTATCACGAGTGTGGACGATTATTTCATCGCGGGAACCTTCTATATGCAAAACATCACCTCCGAGGAAAAGGTGTACGGTGAGCGCGTCAGCTTTGATATAGCTACGTTGGGCGCGCAAAAGGCACTCCGCGTTATGCTTATACGCAATGACGAGATATTCGTTTACGCCGCGCCAAAGACTGACGAGGACGGAAATTATATAAAACTTGATTCCGAGGGAAGAAGAATCTTTTCCGATAACGAGGGGTTCTACTATCTAAATGGAGAGGATAAAGTGCGTGTTGAGCAAGATGGCGACCTGCAAAGAGAGGAAGTCGTGCCTATCTCGTCAGGATATACGGAAAGGAAGCTTGCAAAAGACGAGAACGGCGAGTATCACATCGTAAAGGCAGAGGGTAACGACCCTTGGATGACGGAATTCTTTTATAGCGACGAATACGCTATCTACAACGACGGGCTGAAAATAGCCGCCGGTGAGAAGGTAAAGTATTCGATAATTATATGGTTCGAGGGCTGGGATAGCGATTGCGTAGACAAGATTGTCAACGGCGAGGTACAGCTGTCGCTCAGCTTCGCGTGTAATTAGGAGTAGGCAATGGAAAAGCGGAAGCATCTTCAAAGAATAGCTTTTATCGGACTTATGATAGTCCTGCTTTTCGTCGTGCTTTCTACGGCAACCTACGCTTGGTATAGTGCGAACAACGTCGTAGGCGCAGGTGTAATCAGTTTCCGCTCGTCCTCGTCGGACGTCGGCGGATTCCTTACCATAGGAAAAGATAAGACAGCAAAGGAAACGGAACTTACCTTCGATACTACGGGGAAAATAAGCCCGATGATACCAACCGTTGACGGAGTGATTGGAAGCACGAAGCTTGCACAGTTTATGCAGTTCCAAAAAACCTTCGAAGGACTCGACGGCGCGGGTCAGCTCGTCGCAATGCTTGACGGTACGGCGGCTACTCCGTTGCTACTATCGGTTGGCGGACAGAAATACTTTTATATCAACAATATTGCGCCTGAAAACGATATCACCGTTAAGGTTGAGTACACTGTCGTCGGCGAGCTTAAAGAAAAACTGCATATAGCGATGTTTGTTGGAGAAAAGGAAGAAGATTCAGCACTGCTTGGCATTATGTCAGGCTCGGGAAGCATTCACTACGGCAATATAAAGGTCGGCGAGGTCGTGGACAACAAGCCCGTTATGGAAAACGCATACAAGGCTACGGGTTCTATCACGTTCACCGTACCGAGAAATAGCTCGGTTTGCATTCGTCTTGCGGCGTGGCTTGACGGCGTCGATATGAAGAACGAAAACGGAAACAAGAGTACGAGCTTCTCGCTGACGTTTAGCGAGGCAGTATAAAGCATACGAAACAAAATAGGAAACAGAAGAACTGAAAATAAATAACGGGAAATAGAAAAACAAGTAGGGGAAAGTGGCGATATGAAAAAAAGATTGGTTTTGACGTCGATAATAATGGTATTACTCTTGCTGGTAGCATTGTCTACGGCTACTTTTGCATGGTTCTCGGCGAGCAATGCGGTCAACGTATCCGTCATTTCCTTTAAGGCTTCTGCAAACAACGAGGCGGGTGGCGACCTTGCTATCTCGTGGGCGGCGGACGCGAAGGACGGCTTTGAGATTAGCTTTGCAAACAATGTAGATATGCGCCCGATGATTCCAAAGAACAAGCCGCAGATAGGGCAGAGCTACGAGTCTTTTATTGCGATTATCTCGGATAAAACGAGCGAGAATAACTTCCATTCCGCGGCGCAGGCATACGACTCGGAAGGCGATTTTTACTTCTATGCGGGAGTGGTTCGTTCCGAGGTTCCGACGGACTGTAAGTCAATAGACGGTGATGAAGTATTCTATTTGACCAACAAAAATGCCGATTTTGCGCAAAGAGTGATAGTCAAGTACGATATTCAGGGAGATAACGCGGACGCGCTTTGCGTGGCGTTGTTTGTAGACGACGTACTCGTAGGCATTATGGGCGGCGGTGAAAAGCTATATTACGGAGATATCGCGCTCGGTACGCCGATATATGAGCAGAGCGCGGTTGAGATGATATCGAAGAGTGAGGAAATAACATTTACTATCGCAGAGGGTGCGACCAAAAAAATGAGGCTCGTCGCTTGGTACAGCGGTGTGGATATTGATAACGGTAAAGCAGAAAAGACAGCTATGCTCAGTTCGCTGCAATTCGTCGGCGACTATCTGGCATAAGTGAAAGGGGGAGTAAATGACGTTCGGCAACTTTTTTCTTGATTTTATCAAGATTTTCTTTGGGGGTATACTTGGTATATTCTTCTCGTCACCGACAATAGGAAATTCAGGCGGTATACTCGGCGCGTTGTATCAGATGTTCAATATTCCCGAGTACGTTGCAGTCTTTAACAACTATAAGGATTCTTTGTCCACGGGCGAGTTGGTTGGCGCAATCTTCTGCTTTATTCTCGTAATCGCCGTGTTCGGCGTACTTTTGTGGCAGGCCATTTTCTGGACAAAACGCTTATTCAAAAAGATATTCGGTGATAAGGTTCTCAATCAGGACCTCGTTGACGAGATAAATACGCTCAAAAAAGAGCTTGTCAAAACCACGAGGGAAAAGGATAGAATCTTAGGACTCAAAGTGGCGTATCAAGGCTATGACATCATAGAAGGCGAAGAGGGAGAGGACACGTCAAGCGAGAAGAAAGAGGGCGAGAGCCGTTTCTACAAGCTTACGGAGGTTGACAACAAATATCTTGCGCCCGACTTCGAAGAGCAGAAATTCGAGTGCTACGACTATACGTTGGAGCAGATTTGCGACAGATTCAGAAATTACGCCGCAAACAATCCCGACCGTCCGTGGCGTAAGCTTTACTACGAACCAAAGATTATCCGTCTGTTCTTTGCCTCGCTTGCGACTACGCGCCTTATAATCCTGCAAGGTATATCGGGTACAGGTAAAACTTCTCTTCCCGAGTGCTTAGGACACTTCCTTAAAAATGATACGACGATTGCATCCGTTCAGCCGTCGTGGCGTGACAGAACGGAGCTTTTCGGATACTTCAACGAATTTACCAAGCGTTTCAACGAAACTGAGGTTTTGAAGGCGATGTACGACGCTACGTATAATAAGAACGTCTATATAACCGTTCTCGACGAAATGAACATCGCGCGTGTCGAGTACTACTTCGCGGAAATGCTGTCTATTTTGGAAATGCCGTCCCGCGACCAGTGGGTTGTAGACCTCGTTCCGAGCGGCTGGCCGAGCGACCCGAAGCACGTCGTAAAGGGACGTTTTGCGCTTCCGCAGAATATGTGGTACGTAGGTACGGCAAACAACGACGACTCCACGTTTGCAATATCCGATAAGGTTTACGACCGTGGTATGCCGATAAACATAAACTCCAAAGCCGCGCCGTTTGACGCTCCGCTAACCGAAGGCTTGCCTATCGACTACACCTATCTTGAAAGTCTGTTTAAGAAGGCGCAGGAAGAGCATAAGGTCAGCGAAGAGAATATGAAGAAGTTCGAGGAAATGGACGATTACGTCATTGAGCATTTCCGTCTTGCGTTTGGTAACCGTATCGTCAAGCAGCTCAAAGAGTTCGTACCCGTGTACGTCGCTTGCGGCGGTACGGAGATAGACGGCTTGGATTACGTCCTCTGCAACAAGATTCTGCGTAAGTTCGAATCCTTGAACCTCGCATACATCAGAGATGAGGTTGACGACTATATCCAGTACTTAAACGACCATTTCGGCGAGGAAAATATGACGGAGTGCAAAGAGTACCTCAACAGATTGAAGAAGCTGTTCTAAAATAGGGTGAAAAATGGCGAGTACTAAGATTTACGAAGAGATAGTCTATCAGATAGTCACCTTATTGAAGCAGGGTGAGCTATATCCCAAATACGTCGAGAGTATCGACAGCGGAAAGAACGACTATAAGATTTCGCAGGTTTATACGAAGAAGAACTATTCCACCGAGTGGATTGACACCTTGGAGGACTGTATCGTCGCGCTCGATACCATAGTGCGTAACCCGCGTAAATTCATCGTTATCGAAGAGGATATAGTGGATATATCCTTGGCTCGCAGTATTTCCGTCGAGTCCGTCAAGCACCTTAGTCAGCATACCAATTTGATATCGTCGGTTACGAAGGACGGAATGGTTATCCCGTCCAAGATTCTCAATACGTCAAAAGAAGAGAGCTTTGAGATTTACGAAAATCGCTTTATATACACACTTTTGTTGAAAATCAAGGACTTTATCGAGATAAGAAGCAACGCAATCAAGGGCGCGCTTATGCAGAGCGGCGAGCTTGGCGTAAAGGTCGAGAGCGAATTCGCCGTAAACAAGAATAAGGTTCGCTACGAAATGAACAGCAATGCGAATTTCCCGTTTGACGCGGTTGTCAAACGCTCGGGCGGCGGCGTATCCGACCTTGACAGAATCAACCGTATAAAGTCCATTATCAGCGACTTCTTGGGCAGTCCGTTCGCAAGAGAAATGCGCTCCTGCGCGCTTGTCAGACCGCCGATTCAGCGTACGAACGTAATTCTGAAAGACCCGAACTTTAAGAAAGCGCTCGTTCTGTGGCAGTATATCGAAACAAGCGAGAAGATGGAATATAAGGTGGAAACAAGCACGGAAACGGTGGAAATGAATCCGACTATGGCGGATAAGTTCCGCGCAATCGTGTATCTCAACACCATACTGATGCAGTCTATCGCTTCCACTCATGAAACGAGCGAGAGCTTGGAGAGCGCACAGAAAAAGGAAAAGGTGCTTGCCGACGAGTACGTCACGAAGAATATCGACGATTACGTGCCGGACGATTTCCCTCAGCTCAAAATGGATATCGAGCAGATTCGAACCATTTATAAGAAGATACCAACCGAGAAAACTCTTACTATTCCGCAAATTAACAAGATTAACGGCGCGCTTGACCGCGTTATACGCCAGTATCGCATCAATAAATTGAAAGAGGATAGTGTAACGAGGCAGAAGCTTATTGAGAAGCAGTTGCAAGAGGAGAAGCAGGCAAAGCTCCTTGCCTTACGCGAGAAGAAGGACTTGGAACGCCGCTTGCGTGCGGATAGGGCGCGTAAGCGTTTGGAACTGAAACGTCAAGAGGAAGAGGATATCGCCGAGGCAAAGCGACTCCAAGAGGAGGAAGCGGAGCTTAAACGCAAGCAGGAAGAAGAGGAAGCGAGGCTTGCGGCGCAGAGGAAAGAGCTTGACGAGATAAAGGAAAGGAATAAGGAGCTTGAAGAGCGCTACCGCAGGGAAGTGTCGTCTAAGCTTGCGGAAGCCAAGGCAAAGCACGATAGCGCGCAGGCGGAATACGACGCGGCGCTTGCAGAGTACAACAGGGCTATCGAAGCGTATAAAAAAGAGGAGAGCGAATTGGAGGCCGAGCGTCGCCGTCAGGTCGATGAAGAAGCGAGGATAGAGATAGAAAAGCAGACTGTCGAAGCTCAGCGAGAAAGCTTGCTCAATATAGCCGCGGCAAAGAGAGAGTCCGCACAACAGACGGAAAAGAATAAGCTTGAAACCCTCGAACGCTTGCGAGAGGAGAACGTCAGATTCTGGGAAAACGAAAGACGTACCGCTATAAACCTCGGTATACGCGATAACTGGGCGAAAATCAACGAGAAGGAAAAAGCCGAGATTCATAAGATTGTCGATAAGGAACGCAAGGAAGCGCAGGTTTTGCGCGTCATAGAGGATAGCGTAAAGCTTATACTTGAAAGCGACAGATTGAAAAACTTGCAAATACTCTCCGAGATTGCGTTCAACTATGGCGAGAGCGAGGATATCGAAAAGGTTATTGCAGATAAAATGCGCGAGATAAAGCAACTGCAAAAAGAGCGCAAAAAGTTGGCAAAGCAAAATGATAGGAAAAAGCGTAAAGGCAAAAAAGAATAACGATTCTACTAAGAATTGGAAAAAGATAATAGGCGGCGCGATAACCATTGTGTTATCCGTCGTTTTTGTCGCAGTTCTCATTGCTTTTGTGGCTATAATGGTTCAAGTCGGACAGGGCAAAGCGCCGTCGCTGTTCAATCATCGCTTTTACTATATTGTAACCGATTCTATGACGCCAAACATAAACGTGGGCGACGTTATTCTCAGCAAGACCGTGAACGAGAACGATACGGAACTATTTGTCGAAGGTGTGGTTATAACGTACACCGCCGAAAGCGGGACTATGAAAGGCCGAGAAGTTACCCACCGCATAGTGAAAGGCGTGCATTTTGATGAAACCATAAACGACTTCGTGGTTCTCACGAAGGGCGACAAGGCGGGCGCGAAAGTGGACGACCCCGTAAGGCTTAGCACCATAAATGCGGTTATGGTGAAAAAGACCGCGTTTATAAGCTGGATACTCGGCGTATTCAAAAACGGCGCGGGCTTTGCGTTTATAATCGCATTGCCGCTTGTCATTATGCTCGTTTGTCTTATATGGAAGCTCATAACCACGATACGCACTCCCGCCGTCGAGAAGGCGCAAACCGAGGAAGAGCGCATAGAAGAGATTAAGCGAAAAGCCGTTGAAGAGTATCTGCAAAATGGCAACAAGGCACCCGAAAACGACCAATCGACTGCACCTACGGATAGTATTGAGAATGATGCTGAAAGTTGAGTTATTTGCAAAATCGATAGATAAAATATACTAATTGTAATAATAAACATTTGATTTTGATAAAGCGCGGCAATTGTCGCGTTTTATATATTAAAAGCTGTTGTAATTTATGGACGAACAAAATGCAAAACACAAAGTGTATTTTGTAAAATAAGAAACCGCCCAGACTCGAATCCCGTGAAGTAGCGAAGCAAGCGGATGTATCCGCGAAAAACTGCGGAGCGTACACTTCGAAAGAAGTGTCGGCTCGCAAAGCGAGCGCGGTGTAAAACATCGCAGGGCAAGTTCCTCAATGCAATAAAAAAAGCGCGAAGCGCGTATAGCAAGCAAATGATTGTGCGAAACAGTGCCGTTGTTTACAATGACGGCTTGAATTGATAGCAAACAATCATTTGTGCGGTAGAAGTGAGAAAAAAGTGCGTGGCATATTCGTGCTTTTATTGTTGAGAGATAACGTTTGTAATTTATAATGAGAAAAAATAAAAGCACGTTATGACAACGTGCTTTTTCGAACTGGCGCCTGTTGAGGGACTCGAACCCCCGACACTTCGGTTAACAGCCGAATGCTCTACCGACTGAGCTAAACAGGCAAACGTATTTTGAATGCTTGATTATAATAATATTTTATATTGTCTTTGTCAACAGATTTTTAAAACTTTGTGCTTATATATATTTATATTAGTAAGTATTTGATAATGTTCCATAAACATACAAAGCATGCTTATAGGTTTTTATGTTTATTTGCTTGTGTTAAATATAAAGA